>JAITJT010000281.1 GCA_031278795.1 Deltaproteobacteria bacterium
AGCTGTTTTTGATTAAAAAGCCAATTTCGCGAAATCCTCTTATACCCAATCCACCCATCCTCCGTTTGTTTCCTCCATATCTATACCACGAAACCTCGCGTAAGCTTTCATGAAGCTCCGTAAGGCGCGCGGGGAGCTTATACCTTTCGCGGGTCACTTATACCTTTTATGAGCGGAGGCGAATATTTTCCATAAACCATACGGAGTATTACGAAATTTTTTTAGAAAATTATAATTAGCCAAAACGCCTTTTGGAAGGCAATTTGACCTTAAATCATAAAGCCTCCGCGAGGTTTCGGTCAATCATAGCGAAAAAATAATTTATCCTAATTGATCTCTTGCCGAGATTTTTTATGCCGATTAGAAAACCTCAAAAGAGCCAAAATGGACACACCTTTTTGAAAGATTTATAAATGTGGATTCCAGCTCGTTCTAACTATTTTGTTGACATTTAAGAATTAAATTGCGTAAATCAAATCTTTATTATTACTGATAGGCCTGAACAATCTCCTTATTACCCCTTAGAAGTCGTGATGCAATAAAACGAGATGGTTTTTGAATGAGTTCACCGCCCCACGGCATTTTCTTTTTTTCTGGATATGACAAATAGCAAATTCTTTTTGCGCGAGTAACAGCAACATACATATTGTTCTTCTCCTGATTAAGAGCATCACCTCCACTCTTCACAGCACGATAATCAGGGAATGTGCCTTCTGATAATCCGATGACAAAAACGACTTCGAATTCTAAGCCATCAAACACATCAGTTGTCAATAGAGCTACACCCTTACTAACATCGATTTTTTGGGTGTATTCCCACGCAATTGCATTACGAAGTGCAGCTAATGATATTTCTTTTCTTTTATTTTTTTTTGCGAAACGCAACCAATACTTCTCCCCCATGTCAATATCATTTTGTAGCAAATAATTCTCATCATCGCATATAGTTCTTGGCATGTTAACTCTTAAACTTTTTACTACTTTTTCTAAGTTTAAAGTGCTCTCCGGTTTTATCCCCTGAATTGCTTGTGATAACCAGGCAAAGTCAGTTCCGGATAAGAGCTGCTCGAGCATTTTATCCATATTTTGATCGTCATTAGGTTTGATTATTTTTTTATTTATCAATTTGCATAGTAACTTCGTATGAAAAAGATCATGTGGATTAACTATCAAACGCAAAATATAGTCGAAGGCTTTCATATAATCCGTTTCAAAAATAGTGTCTGAACGCGTTTTTTTATAATAAAACGGTATTGATTTTTTTGAAAACTCTGATTCAACATTTGAAAGGACATATTTATTTCTTGCAATAACCGCAATTTTATCATATGTCAAATTGCCTTCAATATCTTTATGCCCATTTGTTCTAAGATGTTGTATAGTTTTGCATACCGAGCATGCTTCATCATGTTCATCTTTAAAAGATTTTATATTAAGTTCCCCTTCATAAACATAGCGGGAAAGATCTTCATATCTATCAGTTAGTTCGTTTGTATACTGTATTATATTTTTAGATGAGCGAAAATTTTCATCCAATGTATAAATAGTTGGATTAAAATCTTTCACAAAAAAATCAATCATATATTCACTACTTGAACTGTTAACCGCGTTAATAGATTGCTTTTCGTCACCCATCATCATAATGTTTTTGTAGCCATCGGCGCATATAGCCTTAATGACCCAATATTGAGCAAGATTCAAGTCTTGTGCTTCATCTATAATAATATAGCGGTACATATTGGTAAACATTCTTACAGTATTTTGATTTTCAGTAAGAATTAGGTAAGAAAAAAATAATATATCGTCATAGTCTATAGCATTATGAGCCGCTAATAAATCATTATATTTCCGGTAAATGCCAAAAAATAAGTCGTTATCGTTTGATTTTTCTGGTGGAGTTAGTTTACGTTTTCTCTCAGAAATCTTAGAAAGATAGTCTGAAATAATAACATTCGATTGCGTTGGATTTAGTTTAATTTCTTCAAATAAAGGTTCATTCAAAAGTGATTCACGCAAGATTGCTTTGCGATCGTCATCATTTGCAATCAAAGAAACATCCCAAGGTATACCAACATGTAGCCCATAACGTATAAGCATATCAAGACAAAATGAGTGAATGGAGCTCACTTTGACATCGCCAAAAGAGCCAGTCATTTCAACATCGTTTTTCAATCTTAAACGGAGCTCATCTAATGCTATATTGGTAGAGGCCAACACTAGTATTCTGCCTTCTCCATTCATAAACCGATGCAAATTCTTGATTCGTTCCATCAGAGCGCGTGTCTTCCCACTGCCAGGACCTGCTATTACAAGCAAAGCCCCTTCAGTATAATCTACAATTTGTTGCTGTTTATCGGAAAGATTTATCATCTATCACTCTGTTTGAGTTTTATTCTACTCTCAGTATGGAGCCCAATTTTTCAAAGAGTTCTTTTATTATTGGCGGTATACGCATAGTCTCATCTTCTGCCTCAACAATTTCCCGCGCAACTGGTATGGCAAGATCCACTTTCATTCTTTTCATATATTTTTTCAATTCATCTTGTAACATTTTCGCTTGATCTGAGTAAGGCTGAGTATCGCCTTTGTTGTCAAATATGTGCCCTGTATGCTTTTTTACTGCAGAAGAAATAATATCTACATATCCATATTCAACAAGGTATTTTTCATAATTAAGTTGACCAGGAATAGTAATCACATTAGACAATGCGGATTGTTATCAGCCGCCTTTGTGGGCCACGTGGCGATACGCTTAGTTGAATCGAAGGCGGTAGCAGTTTATTTTTTAATTTCTTATATATTGAAGCTCAACGGGCGTTTTACTTACCCATACTTACCACAAGTTGCTCAAGCCATGGGCAGGAAACTTTTAAGTCCAGTTTGGCTATGCTAGAACAATAATTGCCCTCTGTCAACAAAAAAATGCCCTTATTAAAAAATTTTTTCTCTTAATCGATAATTTAATTTTTGTACGGGCCTTTTGCCCCTCTGCCATCTTGGTAGAGTCCCCAGGGGTTTCAGCATAACTGCCTTCAGAAGGGGTGGAGATATCACATTAAAAAAATATGTTGTTTAGCCTAACAACTGTATTGGCTAAACTTAAGGCGCGGTAAACTAGCCCCTTAACTGGCTTACAATTTTGTGAGGGCAACTGCCCTGTTGTCAGGGCAACGGGCTGTAGTCAAAATTGCAGTTTTTGACTACCAGAGTTCCTTAAGCATCTCTCCCAAAAATTTTTCCCCCCTTAATCTCGGTCCAGCGTTAATATTATAGTTTTGTGGCTTTTAACGTGGAAAAGCCCTTTTTAAAAAAAAGAGCGGCTGATGCCAGAGATTATGTTTCTGGACATCAGCCGCGGGAATCAAATCAAATAAAAGAGGTGTTTATCTAAATGCCCTCACTCCAGGTTCCCGTAGCGCTCGGGATTCTGGCCGACTATCACCTGCACCTCGTCACCGGTCTTGGGTTTGAAGAGGTAGAGGCCGGCCTTCTGGGCGAGGGTGGTGTCCACAAGGGAAGGATCCTTGAGTTTGGCCAAGAGCCTGGTCTGGGCCAGGGGTTTCACCGAGACGATGTTGTCCTTTCCGCCCAGGGAGGCTACCACCGCCTGCTTCTCGGCCGCGGTGGCCGGGCCCACCTCTTCTTTCTTTTCGCTTACCTCCGGCACGTCCTCGGCTAGGGCTGAGACGTCATCAGGGGAGAGCTCAGCGTCGTCTCCGGCCTGTTTGAGGTAGGCGTCCATGTCGGATTTGAGGTTACCGGCCTTGGTGCCAAAGATGGCCTGGACGGCCTTACCGGCCTCCACCACTCCGGCCGCGCCTAAGGCCTTAAGCTTCTTGGCGCTCACCTTTCCTGGATCCGCCACGCTCACCCTGAGCCTGGTTATGCAGGCATCCAGGTTGGTGATGTTGCTGCGGCCTCCAAAGGCCAGAACCAGGTTGCGGGCGAGGCCCCACTCACCGGAGCTGTCCAGGGCGACAGAGGTGGAGTCCTCGTCCTCCCGGCCCGGGGTCTTAAGATCGAAGATGCTAATTATGCCTCGGAAGACCCCATAGTAGAGGAGGGCGTAGACGGGCCCGAAGATGAACACCATCCAGGGCTTGGTGTCTATGGAATAGTAGAGGAGGAAATCTATACCTCCCTGGGAGAAGGTGTAGCCAATGTGGGCTCCCACCAGGTTCATGATGGCAAAGGCGCAACCCGTCAGGACCGCGTGGATGAGATAGAGGAAGGGCGCCACAAACATAAAGGAGAACTCAATGGGTTCGGTTATACCCGTGAGCACCGAGGTGAGCGCGGCCGAGACCATTATTCCGCCGACCCTCTTGCGGTTCTCGGGCCTGGCCGCGTGCCACATGGCGATGGCCGCGGCCGGGAGTCCCCACATCTTGGTGAGGAAGCCGCCGCTTAGGATTCCCGCGGTCTTGTCGCCCGCGAAGAAGCGGTTGATGTCCCCGTGGATGACTATGTTTGTGTCCGGGGCCACGTAGGAACCTATCTCGAAGAAGAAGGGCACGTTCCAGGCGTGGTGGAGGCCGAAGGGAAGGAGCAAACGCTCGATGAAACCGTAGATGACTCCGGCCAGGGTGGGGTTGGAGTAGGCCGCCCAGTTGGAGAAGACCGTGATGAGCTTCTGCACCGGTGGCCAGACGTAGCTGAGCATGACCCCTAAGACGATGGCCGCTAAGCCCGTGATGATGGGGACGAAGCGCTTGCCCGCGAAAAAGGCCAGATAGCTGGGAAGCTCTATGCGGTAGAAGCGGTTGAAGAGATAGGCGCTTAAACCGCCCACAATTATGCCGCCAAATACTCCCGTGTCTATGCTCATGAGCCCCACTATGTTCTGCAGCTGCCTGGCCTCCGGATCCGGATCCAAGCCCAGAACCTTTAAGGCCATGACGCTCAAGGTGGCCACCATGACCAGGTAGCCAACCACGGCGGAGAGCGCCGCGGAGCCGTCATTTTCCGTGAAGCCCAGGGCCACACCCACGGCGAACACGAGGGCCAGGTTCCCGAATATGATGGAACCCCCGTTTTTCATGACCTCCGAGACTATGGCGGGCATCCAGCTGAAATTGGAGGAGCCCACGCCGAGGAGTATGCCCGCGACCGGGAGGATGGCCACCGGAAGCATCAGGGATTTGCCTATTTTTTGCAAGAATCCTAGGGTGTTTTTGAACATATTAGTCTCCGGTTGTTAAATGAGTATCGGATTTTTGCCTTTGGAGCTTTCCGGAATCTTACTCTCCCAGCGTGGCGAGATAGGCCCTAACCTCTTGGGAGGTGCTCTTCTTCAGGGCCTCCTGGGCTATGGCCTTGCATTTCTCGTAATTCTGCCTTCTCACCATGGCCTTGATGGTGGGAATGGACCCGCCACTCACCGAGAGCTCGTCCACGCCCAGTCCTATGAGCACGGGCCCGGCCACCGGGTCACCCGCGATGCCGCCGCAGACCCCCACCCATTTGCCGCTGTCGTGGGCGCCTTGGACCGTGCGCTCAATTAGCCTCAGTACCGAGGGGTGGAGCGCGTCAGCCATCTTGGCGAGCCTGGGGTGGCCCCGGTCTATGGCCAGGGTGTACTGGGTCAAGTCATTGGTGCCAATGGAGAAGAAGTCAGCCTCCTTGGCCAGGATGTCGGCTAGGAGCGCGGCCCCGGGCACCTCCACCATGATGCCAATCTTTACGTCCTCTTTGACGTTTTGCTTAGCCTTCTCCTCCATCACAATGTCTCTGGCCTCTTTGAGCTCATCTATGGTCGTGACCATGGGGAACATGATGTGGAGCTTGGTGAAGGGCGCGGCGCTCAGTATGGCCCTAATCTGCGCCCTAAAGAGATCCGTCCCCAAAAGGTTGAGTCTTATTCCCCTCAAACCCAGGAAGGGATTCATCTCCTGGGGAAGGGGCAGATAGGCCAAGGGCTTGTCACCTCCCACGTCTAGGGTTCTCACCACCAGATCCCTATCTGGGCCCAAGGCCTTGGCGATGGAGGTGTAGACCGCCGCCTGCTCATCCTGGCTGGGGGCGTCCGCCCTCTGCAGGAAGAGGAACTCGGAGCGCAAGAGCCCCACGCCCTCTCCCCCCAGCTCGGGTATCTCAGTGGCCTCGGCTAAGCCCCCTATGTTTCCCACCACCTTTATGCGGTGGCCGTCCGTGGTCTTGGACTCCTCTGAGGCCTCGGCGAGCTCTTTCTTACGCCTGGCCTGGGCCTCCTGCTGCAGTTTCTTGATGCCCGCCACCTCCTCTTCCGAGGGGTTGAGCCTCAGCTCGCCCTTGTCGCCATCCAAGACCGCCGGGGTGCCCGTGGGTATCTGGAGGGCCCTCTCCTCTATGGCGGCTATGGCCGGGATGTTGGCCGCCCTGGCCAGGATGGAGGCGTGCGAGGTGGCCGATCCGCCGGTTATGGCGAAACCCTGCACCTTGCTCTTATCGAGGGACGCCGTATCCGACGGAGTCAGGTCCTCCGCCACCAATATGGCGTTATCCGGTAGCTCGGGTTTGGCGGCATCCGATCCGGTGAGGTGCACTAGCACCCTCCTCCCTATGTCGCGCACGTCATTGGCCCTACCGGCTAGGAGCTCGTTATTTAACTGGGAGAGCATCTCCGCTTGGGTGGTGAAGGCCTTCTGCCAGGCGAAAGCCGCGCTCTCGCCCTCGGCAATCCCCTTGGTGGCGCTGGAGAGTAGCTCCGGATCCTCCAGGAGTTCCTCATGCGCCGCGAATATCGCCGCCTTTCCGGCCTCGGCCTTCTGGCGCATGTGGTTCTGGAGCTCCTTTAGCTCGGCTCTGGATTTCTCCATAGCGTCGTTTAGCTTGGCCCTCTCCTCTTCCACTCCCGTTCCCTTCTCATCCACCAAGATGGCCTGGTAGCGCAGCTGGTAGATCTTACCTATGGCCTGACCAGGCGAGGCGCTTAAGCCCAAGAGCACGTTGGGGTCGCTGGAGACCTTCTTCTCCGGCTTGGGCTGGGGCTCCTGGGCCGGCTCCCCGTGGAGCTTCTCGCCTAAACCCGATGCCAACAGCGGCACCAGCTGGGACAGGGCCTCCTTGGCGTCCTCGCCCTTGGCCTTCATGGTCACCCGGTCGTGGGCCTTAATCTCCAAGCCCATGATGGAGACCACGCTCTTGGCGTTACCCTTGGTGCCGTCCTCCTTAAAAAGGGAGATGTCGCTCTTGAACTGCTTGGCGTGGTTCACCAGGACC
Organism: Deltaproteobacteria bacterium; assembly: GCA_031278795.1. The sequence continues at coordinate 7,201 of JAITJT010000281.1, forward strand.
GCCGAGGGCCTGGCGTGGAGCCCGGAGGGGTTCAGGATGACTATGGGATCCGAGGATATGAGCTCGTCCGCCTTGACCACGTCGGAGCCCTCCACCCCGCCCTTGAGCAGCACCTCCAGGATCTTGGTCTTACCAGCCTCCACGAAACCCTGGGCCGGCAGGAACCCGGTGGTCAGCTCAGTGTTGGTCACCACCACGAGGGTAAGCAAGCTAGCGGCGTTGTGGACTATGTAGTTGGCGTCGAAATCGATGAGAGGGTCGCCCACCTTGACCTCATCGCCCTGCTTTACCTTGGGAGTGAAGCCTGTGCCCTTGAGATTCACCGTCTCCAGACCAATGTGCATGAGCACCTCGAGGCCTCCCGGGGTGGTGACGGTGAGGGCGTGGAAAGCGCTGTGCAGCTGGGTCACTTTCCCGTCACAGGGGCTCACCAGGGACTCTCCCGTGGGATCTATGGCCACCCCGTCTCCCACCATCTTTTGGGCAAAGGTGGGGTCTGGGACTTTTTCCAGGGGCACGATTAAACCAGTGACCGGGGCGATTAGTATTAGACTTTGTTTGGGGTGTGATGAGGTCATTTATGTCTCTCCGCAAACAGAATTTTTGGGGATTGTGGAAAAATCACGTGTTTTTTTGGGGACCTAAGGGAGCCTTAAGGATAACCAGGGGCCTTAGGGTCCAGCTTACGTGCGTTAAAAGAAAGCCGCGAGTCCAAGATTTCTTCCATCCATCCTAAGGGAAACGATCCTCTTTTTGGCCAAATTCTAAAAGATTCCGCGAGGGCGAATTGCCAGGGGTCTTTTCATAGTTTTTTTGGGTGGAAATTCACATTGGGCGCCTTACAAGCGCATCTATACAAGCTTTTTTAAAAGTTGGCTTAAAAGCTGCCACCTATAAAGGTGACACTCATCTAAGGGCTCATCATATTTAGGGGCTCATCATATTTAGAGCTTCCAGAGGCCAAAAAACGCTTGCAAAAGGGACGCTTACGACTCCCTTTTTTATTGTACTCTAAATTTTGATACTTCACACTAGATCACCTAAAAAAAATTCCTAAAAATCAACCCATGCGGCCCAAAGTCGCGGCTTCTTCCATGATCCCCAGGGATCTTAGCAGTATGTCCCTAAAATTTATGGTGCACAGCATGTGGCGTATAAAGCGCGAAATACTAAATAAGGGCCCCTGTACCTGGGAGATTTTAGGCTGTGCGTGGAGGGTTTTAAGGCTTTACTTGAAGGGGTTTAAGGCTTTGTTTGGAGGGGTTTAAGGCCAATTATAAAGATTATTAGTGACTTAGAGAGTTTAAATAAAATGCAAATAAAATCCACCTAGACACTATCCCCAAAAATGCGCATCTTTGGCGAAAAAATTTATTTTCCCCTCCCACATAACTATATTTGCGAGCGTAGTTGTAAAATTTTTTCCTGCTGCTTAAAAACCGCCTGGGTGTCCCCCAGATCCGCCACAAGATCCGCCTCATAAGCCACAAAATCCCCTACAAAAGGTGATTAACTAGGGAGATTAACAGGGGAAATTCCTCTGGGAAATTAACTTTGGCGTTTAACATAAGCCATCTACTTGGGAGATTAACAATTGCTTATCAACTGATTGCGCTTTATTTTTAACGCCAAAGAAATGGAACAGCTTAAAAAGGCAAATCACCACGATCCACGCTCCATGCTTAGCGCCTAGAGGCCAAATTATGTAGAGAGCAACAGCTGCAGATTCAATATATCTTTCAATTTATATAAATCAGACTTTTTCAAAGGGCTGCGCTATTTTTTTTAAGCTATAAAAGGAAAATATATAAATTTTGAAAAAACTTGAAAAAAAACTCCATCAAAAAAAATTTTCTGCTAGCTTTTTTTAATTTTTTAGCTTTTTTAGCTTTTTTAGCTTTTTTAGCTTGTTTAGTTTGTTTAGTTTGTTTAGCTTGTTTAGTTTGTTTAGCTTGTTTAGCTTGTTTAGCTTAATTTATTTATGAGCACATGTGGGTTTTAAGTATTTTATTTTGCATCTTTTTTCATATAGCTATAAATTGACAAAAGTCAAAATTCAGAAGACATAAGACAAAAGTTAAAAGTCAAAAGTCAAAAGACAAAAGACAAAAGTCAAAAATTAAAGAAATAAAAATAAACATTAAAATTAAAATTGAAAGTAAAATTAAAGGAAAAATAGGCGTGGGGCTCTTGGGAGAGCTCTTTTCAGTCCCTCCAAAGACTAAAACGCCGCCACGTCCATTGTGGGCGTGGCGGCAGATATTGGTTAAATTAAAAACGCGTGCTTACTTGGCAGCTCCTTTGGCCGGGGCCGGAGTGGCAGCCGCCGCCGGAGTGGCCGCGGCAGCGGTGTCCTTGTCGGCCTGATACTCGAACACAAAGAGGGCTCCAGGATTCTTCATGGTCTGGTTGGGGAGACCATTCTCATCTAGGCCGTTTCCGGCAACGTCAGTTATGACATAGATGGAGAGACCATCCTTGCTGATGAGCACCTGGCGATAGCGGTTCGCGGTGTGGAAGTACTTGAAGATGTCGCCTTGGATCTGCTTAGAGTCGCCACTCATGGGTATGCGGTAGATGGCGCTGTTCTTCAGGCTGCTGATGACTATGGAGTTCTGCCAGGCCTTGATGGGGCCGTCTTTCGGATAATAGTCAAGGCTGGATGGGGCGATGGTGGCCCATCCCAGATAGGCCAGCTGGCCAAACTTGGGATCCGCGAAGTTGTAGGTGCTGGGCATGGTGTAGAAGGTGCGGGCGGGTTCCTTGTAGTCCTTCCTGTCCCACTTGGTCTCTGGGGTGGAGGGCTGATCCGGAGGCAGATAGGCATCTCCGGGTACCTTGTCGCAGTCTTTGACTTCCGCCCAGTTGATGTAGGCGTAGGCCTGGTCGTCTTGGTAACCGGCTATGAGGGGCCAACCGTAGTTGCCGCCGGAAACCAGGTGATTGAGCTCGTCGTCGGTGGAGGGGCCCTGCTCGGTGGAATAGAGATCGTCCCCTATGAAGAGAAGGCCCTGGGGATTGCGGTGGCCCACCGTAAAGACGTGGCTCTTGACGCCGTTGAACTCGGGGTTGTCATCGGGAATGCTGCCATCGACCTTGAGGCGCAGGATCTTGCCCACGTAGGCTGAATAATCCTTGTTCTTGACCTCGTCCGCCGTGGGGAGCCTCTGGGCCTCGTTTGGCTTGCAGCGGTTGCCGCCCTGGTTGTGGCCAAGCTCGCCCTTGCTCAAATAGAGGGTGCCGTCTTTCCCGAACACGAGCCTTCCGCCCTGGTGATCGTTTCCAGCCGGGATACCCACCAGGATGTCCTCCGGGGCGCTCAGCTTCTTGGAGGCCTTGTCATATTTCGTGCTAACGATCTTATGTTTTTCATCCTGGCCATCCATGTAGGTGTAGGTGAGATACACAAGTCCAGACGAATCGAAATCCGGAGCCAGCGCCAGACCTAAGAGCCCCTCGTGCTGAGGGCCCGTCTTGATTTCAGGGATCTCCAGGAGGGTCGTCTTGGTGCCGGTCGCGGGATCCACGTCGATTACCCTCTTGCCCTGGCGTTCGGTTATCCACAGGTGATTATCCGGGCCCCAGATCATGCCCCAGGGGGCCTCCAGCCCCTCCAGGATGACCTTGCCCGTGAAAGGCTCGGCCGTGGGAATAGTGTCCCCGGGCGCTGCCGACAGTGGCGCCGCGATAAGTACGGCCATCAACACAAACATACATAACAACAAAGTTTTTTTAGTTAACATGAATAACCTCTTTTCTTCGGACGTTCATTGTTTTTTTGTGATTCATAATTTTTGCGGGTTAAACTGTTCCATAGTCCCACACTAAGTGTGAATGTATAAAACTTGTCTAACATACAGCTGCTTTTGGTGAGGATCTCGCCCTTTTTGGAAAACAGCACTTGGTAAAAATCCCTAAGAGTGCTCCCCCCAAGGTAATTGGAAAACCCCGCGGCCGCCTCGCAAAGGGCAGAGCCGTATAGTCGGGAACTTTTTTTTACAAGCCCCTGATGACCTGGCCCTGCTACGATATACTGGTGTTTAATTCAAAAATACCGTCACATATTGTGGTTAAAATGATATCAGGAAATTTTCTGGAAAAATACGCAATATAATTTATAACATTTTAGCTAAAATACACGTCTTGCATATATCTTAATAGATGCATTAATAAAAATTTATAACAATATTACGGAAAAAAATCAGCGAATCAACTCCTTAAAATATTATCACCGAGTGGCTCTGAAAGCAAGGAAAAAAAAATTTTTTGGGGCGTCTTTATGGTGTTTTGGGGTTCGCGGGCGTTACCACCAAGAGAAACTAGGAAAATTTTTTTTATTGTTGTCTGTGCGGGGAGTGTCTCGTTTAGCCTTTACGGGACAAAGATTAAGAGTTCCATAGCGGGCGGCTAAAAACTAAAAAGATTTACGTGAAATATGAGAGAAAAAACTTACGCAAAATTGCAAATATGAATAATATCAGAAAAAAACTATTTTTTTATTTCACTGCTTTATTGCCTAACGATATTCTCACGTAGTACTTTCTTTAGCTTCCTAGCCGATATCTTGAAGGCCAAAAACGTGATAAGGGCCGACACAAGGCCTCCGACCAAGGGAATGATCTTGGAGACGGCGCTTGCGAATATTTTTTTGGTCATTCTCACTCCCAATAATCTGCTTATTTGCCTGACAATCTGATATATGAATGTTTTGGTCAGCGTCAGTTGCGGTAATTTTTTGACAGCCGTCTTGGCGAGCATCTCGGCGACTTCCTTTATGGCGACCGCCGCGCCTTCCACCCCGCTCATCAAGCCAATAAACATGGTCATGATGAGTAAAAAATCATCGTCACTCGCCCCCTCAAGATCCGGAAAGCCGTACACATAGGCGAGTTTCTGGGCGAGTTGCATAATATGAAAATAAAACTGGATTAAATCCGCGGGCACGGTCCCGAAGAGGGCGAAGCCCCCCGGGATTCCCAGCGCGAAAGAGGTAATGGTGGAGAAATTCGTGTGAAATTTTATGGCGCTCGCTGCGACCTTGTCCATGTACTCAATATTAATGCCGGCCGCTGCCGTCCCCTTTTCATAGAGGGTGTTCAGTTTGTCAAAATCGCAGTACCTGGCGAAGTTGACATCCAAAAAATCGCGCCTGTTGATCTTTATCCCCGGGCATTTGAGCACGGTGTTCATGAAACTAGTCCAGCTGTCACTTCTGTGCACCTGTATTTCTCCGCCCATAATTATCTCCATTTGCGATGGGAAAAATTCTTTTTTGCTTGGTATTTAAGTTGACAATATGAATATTTAATATTTTTAATCTTCTTTTACTATAATGCTCTTTTAAGCTTATTTTGGAATGTTTACGCTAGAAGATTCTTTGGAACTACTTACTAGTTTGGACGCTTCCTGGAATTTTTGACCGCTACTCTCGCGTACAATTTAGGAAAAACTTCTTCCGGCAAAGATTGCTCCGTGCTTTTGTTTTTTTGGTATTTAATATTCCAAGGACATACTCTTATGTAAGCTTACCCCCTTAACCCCAAGCTGTCAAGTGGAAGACCCTTAGTTTTATCTC
>JAITJT010000005.1 GCA_031278795.1 Deltaproteobacteria bacterium
GGTTACGGCTTTGATAGCCTGGTGGATCCCTATCCCTTCGACATGGAGAAGGCCAAGGGCTTTTTGGAGGCGGCCGGCTACAGCGACAGCGACGGTGACGGAACCGTGGACAAGGACGGAACCCCCCTGGCGCTAAATTACATATACTTTTCCTCCAGGGCCGAGTTGCCGCTCCTGGTGGAGGCCACCCAGCACGCCCTGGAGAGTATAGGGGTAAAGATTAACCTGAATCAGGTGGAATCAGCGAGCGTTGTAGAAGCCAGGAAAACCCGGGACTACGATCTGTTGATTCTGAGCATAATCACCGCCGGAACTGGCGATCCCCAGAGCTTTCTGGTCTCCCAGTTTGAAACCAACGCCTTCAACAACAGTAACGGCTTCTCCAATCCGGAGCTGGATCAAGTTTTTGAGAAGCTGAAGCTGGAGTTCGACTCGGCCGAGCGCGAAAAGCTCATCACCAAGGCCCAGGAGCTAATTATAGAGGTACCAGCGCATATCTTTTACGCTTACCCCAAAACGAATGCCGTATTCAACAACAAAGTTACAGGCGTTGAGGTATTTCCGGCTGACTTCTATTGGGTGACCAAAGATTTGGATTTTAAAACCGGTTCCTAATTTAATCTATATTCACAACAAATACCCACAAATAAGTGCGTTTTTTTATGGCGCAAGCTCCATAGGCGCGAGACGCACTGCACTAAATCAAATATCCGCTCTAAAACCGCGTTTATAACGCGGCTTTGGAGCGGATATTAACTTATAACGTAAGAGCTTTAGAAAAATATGTAAAATCTTCTTTGAGCTATGTGGGTCAAGTGTTTTATTAACGTTTTATTATTAGTTTTCTTCGTGTGTATTTATTTTTTTTTGGCAATTATATAGAGTTATAGATTTTTCTCTCGCGGTGATTATTGATTATTTTTGAAGACATCCTCTATTTCTATGGACATCCTCAGCTAGGGGCATTCTATGCTAGGGGCATCCTCAGCTAGGGGCATCTTCACATGGCAAACAATCCCTTGGGCAGGGATAGCTCATGGTGTTTTATGGCGGCCCCGATGAATCCCAGAAAGAGGGGGTGCGGCCTTAGGGGTCTTGAGAGGAACTCCGGGTGGAACTGGCAGCCCACAAACCAGGGGTGGTTCTTTAATTCCATTATCTCAACTATGTGCGGGGGCATCTCGGCGTCGGGTTTTTTGAACTTGGGGGCCTCGCCGCTGATGATGAGGTGATCGGTCTTTCCCAGGGTGGGGTCGGTTAGGCGGGTGTGGAAGGCCGGGTTTATCTCGAAGCGGTGGCGGTGGCGCTCGTAGATGGTGAACATGTTGTTGCTCTCGATATAGCGCTCCACCTCCTGGAGGTTGTCCTCGTTTATGGTGGAGAGGTCCTTGAAGGGCTTGAAGTGGTTGTGGCTATCCCGCAAGGGCACTTCCGGATAGTGGTAGGCGGCCTCCTCGCGCCTGTTGCCCTCGTCAATGGTTTCGCGGTAGATGTCATGGGCCTTGGTGCCGGGAATCAAGAGGCAGGGTTCGAGGCCCAGGCGCATGGTTCCCCCCTTGGGGGTGGAGATGTCGCGGAGCTCAATGTCTCCGGTGTGGTACTCGAACCACCTCTCCATGAGATAGATGATGTTGGTGCCGTCGTTGCGGCTTTCTGGGTTGAACTCCTCTGAGGTGGCCTTGGAAATGCCCAAGACGTTCTTGGCGTACTCGATTACCGCCAGCTGCAGCCCAAAGCATATGCCAAAAAAGGGAATCTTGTGCTTACGGATATGCTCTATTACCATTATGAGCTCATCTGTGCCTCTAAAGTCAAAACCACCCGGGATGAGCACCCCGTCGTAGCCCCTCAGCTTGTCGTCAATGTTACCGGACTTTATCTCATCCGATTCTATGTAGGTGACCTCCACCATCTTGTTGAGCTTCACCCCGGCGTGGCTGAGGGCCTCGTGGACGCTCTTGTAGCTCTCAAGGTATATCTCGCAGTTGAGTTTGCCCGTGGCCTGGTCCAGGTCCTGGTCGCTTAAGGCCAGTTTCTTGCGGTTTTGGTTCACGTATTTCCCCACAATGAGTATCTTTATGAGGTTCTTCTCATAGAGAGCGGGGTCTTCCCGGGAACCTAAGGTGTAGAGCGTCTTTACAAAGTTATTTAAAGGGGCAATGTCTGGCTCTTTGGTGTTTTCCAGGAGAAGAAGCTTTTTGACCGTGTCCACCAGCCTCTGCTCCCTAAATATCTCCGGAAGCTCATAGATGGATTTAACGTCCGGCGAGGTGAAGACCGCGTCGTCGTGGATACCGCAGGAGCGGGCAATCTTTCTCTTGGAGTCGCTACTTATCTCCACCTGGCAGCGGCAGATGATGATGTCCGGCTGGAGGCCCACGGCCCTCAGCTCCTTTACCGAGTGCTGGGTGGGCTTGGTCTTGGTTTCCCCGGAGGATTCCAGATAGGGCACATAGGTTAGGTGCACTGATAGGGATCTCTCGGGAGGTAGCTGTTGCCTGAGCTCATGGACCGCCTCGCAGAAGGGAAGGCCCTCGATGTCGCCCACGGTGCCGCCAATCTCCACTATCACTATGTCCGGGGCCTTGCCGTAGGTCTGTCTTAAGATGTAATGCTTAATCTCATTGGTTATGTGGGGCACTATCTGGATAGTTTGGCCCCGGTAGTGCTTGCCGGAGCGCTCCTTGGCGATGACTGATGCGTAGATGTAGCCCGAGGTGAAGCAGGAGTTTTCCGGGAGATGGACGTCTAGGAAGCGCTCGTAGTGGCCCAGGTCCATGTCCGTCTCGGCCCCGTCGTCGGTCACGAACACCTCTCCGTGCTGGAGCGGATTCATGGTACCCGCGTCCGTGTTGAGGTAGGGATCCAGCTTCTGCATGGAGACGGTGTAGCCTTTACTTTTAAGGAGGGCCCCCAATGAGGCCCCGGCCACGCCTTTTCCCAGTGAAGAGATGACGCCGCCCGTGACGAAGATGAACCTGGTCTGGCTGTTTTCAATGGCCAGCTGGTTTATCTCCTCTAGGGTCTGGATCTCTCTATGGTGGCCGTGATGGGAGTGGTCTTTAAAATCGCTCGTCTTGGACATGGTGGCACCTATTCCCACTCGATGGTACTGGGGGGTTTGGAGGAAATGTCATAGAGCACCCGGTTGACCCCGGGTACCTCGTTAATTATCCTAGATGAGAAGCGCTCCAGAAGCTCGGGAGGCAGTCTGGCCCAGTCGGCGGTCATGGCGTCCACGCTGGTGACGGCCCTGATGGCCACCACCTTTCCGTAGCTGCGCCCGTCGCCCATGACGCCCACCGAGTGCACCGGAAGGAGCACGGCGAAGGCCTGCCAGACCTCCCGCGCGAGGCCGAAGGCCTCCAGCTCCTCGCGCACAATCCTATCGGCCTTTCTAAGGAGGACAAGGGACTCCTCTTCCACCGGGCCTATTATCCTTATGGCCAGCCCGGGTCCGGGGAAGGGATGCCTCCAGAGTAGTTTCTCCGGCACCTTCAGCTCCTCACCCAAGGCTCTCACCTCGTCCTTGAAGAGGTATTTGAGGGGCTCGATTAGGGTGAAGGGGAGATTCTCCGGAAGCCCTCCCACGTTGTGGTGGCTCTTGATTAAGGCGGAAGGCCCTTGGGGGGAGATGGACTCTATCACGTCAGGGTAGAGCGTCCCCTGGGCCAGGAAATCCACCTCGCCCAGCTTTCCAGCCTCCTCTTTAAAGACGTCTATGAAGCATCCGCCTATAATCTTCCTCTTGGTCTCCGGATCGCTAATACCTTTAAGACGCTTTAAAAACTCCACAGATGCGTCTCTAACAGTAATGTTAAGAGAGGGAAAGCTAGCCCTTAAGGCCTCATAGACCTCCCCGGCCTCGTTGTCCCTCAAAAGTCCGTTATCCACGAAGACGCAGTGGAGGTTTTCCCCAATGGCCCTATAGACCAGTACCGCCGCCACCGTGGAGTCCACCCCACCGGAGAGTCCCAAGATTACCTTCTTGTTTCCAACGGTTCTTGAGATATCCTCCATAGTATCGATGGCGAAAGAGGACATCTTCCAACCAGGCTTAAGCCCCGCGTCCTGGAAGAAGGCCTTGAGCATTTCCAGGCCCCCTTGGGTGTGGTGCACCTCAGGGTGGAACTGCAGGCAGTGGATCTTCTTGGTCTTATGGGACATGGCCGCCACCGGCAGGTCCTTGGTCTTGGCGGTCACCCTAAACTCCGGTGGCACCTCCTCCACCCTATCCCCATGGGACATCCACACCCGCACCGGGCTAAGGCCTCCCAAGGCGGAAAATATGGGGGTATCAACCAAGGGATAGAGGTCAGCCGGGCCGTACTCCCCATGGCTCTCCCTAGAGAGCCTCCCGCCTAGGTATTTCCCCAAGAGCTGCATGCCGTAGCAGATCCCTAAAACCGGAAGCCCTGACTCCATGATGAGGGGGTCGAGCCCCGGGGCCCCTTCTTCCTCAACCGAGGCGGGCCCACCCGAGAGCACCAGGGCCCCTGGCCCTTGGGCAAGCGGCCCCTCCAAGGGGAGCCCGGCCGGAAGTATCTCGGCGTAATA
>JAITJT010000058.1 GCA_031278795.1 Deltaproteobacteria bacterium
GGAACCACGCATGTCAAGGACATCAAGGAGATCAGCGCGGATTTCAAGGAAGGGGAGAAGCTGAGCTTCCTAAGGGAAGATGACAATCCGCACGATGAGAACGCCATCATAGTCAAAAATAAGGACGGCCGCAAAATAGGCTATGTGCCCATGAAAAATAACGAGATCCTCGCCAGGTTAATGGACGCCGGAAAGCTTGTCTACGGGGTTTTCAAGGAAAAGGAACTCGCAGGTAATTGGCTTAAGATAAACATGCAGGTCTTCCTGGACGACTGAGCCAGGAAGCCTTATCCACATCCCTCCAACTCAATTAGAAAAAACCGTGTTCAATATGGTCCAGGCGGCGCTGAACTTGCTGGCCCTCCCGGTGTGGAGCAGCTTTCCGCCCTTTTTCAGGATATGGAAGCTGGTATCATTGGAGGCGAATGAGCTCTGATCGCCTGCTGCCGGGTTAGCCACGATATAGTCGAGCATCTTCTCCTCTAGCTTGGTTTTCGCGCAGTCTAAGAGGATCTTCTCCTCGTCTGCGTTAAAGCCCACAATGATGGTGTTTTTATCTCTGTCATTAGCTATGCTCTTCAAAATATCGGGGTTTTGCGCGAGAGGTATTGAGTTTGTCGCGTCCTTGCCCTTTTTTATCTTTCCGTTTATGGCAGTCTCCGGCCTAAAATCAGCGGGCGCCGCCGCCATAAAGAGGGCATCCTTCCCCTTGAGCTTTGTTACAACCATATTTAGCAAATCTCGCGTGGTCTCAATCCTAGTAACCGTTAGGTGCGCGTCCTCTATCTGGGGTTCCTTAGCCATGGGCCCGAGGATGAGCTCCACCTCGGCCCCCATTAGCCAGGCTGCCTGGGCTAGCTCCACCCCCATGAGTCCTGTTGAGAGATTGCTGAGGAACCGTATGGAGTCCCAGGGCTCCCTGGTGGAGCCCCCGGTAATAAGTATCTTTTTTCCCCTAAGGTTTTGTGGGGAAAGGATTTTAGCCGCGCGGTAAAAGATCTCCTCTGGCTCCGGCATCCTACCCTCGCCCGTCACCCCGCAGGCCAGAAGCCCCACACCCGGGCTCATGACATGGTGGCCTAGACCTTTTAAGGTATCCATGTTTTTTTGGGTGATGGGATTTCTGAACATATTACTGTTCATGGCCGGGGCAAGGAGAGCTGGCCTGTTGTAGGCCAGAAACGCGGCCAGGGCGAAGTCCGGGGCCAGGCCCGAGGCGGCCTGGGCCAGGAAGTTGGCGGTGGCGGGAGCCACCACCAAGAGATCCGCCCACTCTGACCAGGATATATGCTCTATCTCCGGGGTGCCTCTGTCCCAGATGGAGCTTATGGCCTTCTGGTTGGTGAGTGATTCAAAGGAAAGAGGTGTTATGAAGTGGGTGGCGCCCTCGGTTAGGGCCGTGCGCACCACGGCGCCGTTTTTAGTGAAGAGTCTGGCCAGGTAGGCCGCCTTGTAGGCGGCCACCCCGCCCGTCACCAAAAGGAGTATCTTTTTATCTAAGACGATTGCCTGGACGCTCTCGGGAGTTACGGGCTCAGAGGTTTTCTTCGTGGACATCTCCATGCCCTCCTTTGGGCTGGCGAATGGGGGTGGTGGACCAGCTCTTGCCGGGCTCGGACGTGTCACGGTAGATGACCCTTTTTCCCAGATCGGACTTGGTGTGGGGAGGGGCTACCCAGATCTTGGCCCTGGTGTCCGCCCCTATGGCCAAGGTGACCTTTGAGGTTTGAATGATGAGCGTCTTGTTGCCCTTAGTCCAGGTGGAGATAATCTCGCTTTCCGTCTGGGCTTCAGAAAGCGGCTGCCAGCCGTGCTTGGGAAGGTGGCGGTCATAATAGTCCAATATCTCGTCCGGAGAGAGCTTTCCTAAGATAGAGTAAGTTCCGCTCAGGACTCCGCGCCTATCGTATACCTGCACCTTGGACTTTTCCACGGTCATGGCCGATGGGTAAGGCACATCCAAGAAATCCTGGAAGTTCTCATCCTCGCGCGCGAGCGGGTCGCTGTCGCGCGCTGGCGCCAAGAATGTGGTACAGGATACCGTAAGGAGCAGTTGCAGAAGAATGATGGAAAGAAGTTTGGAGGGAAAATGGTTGAGGCGGGGCCTATGGGGCATGGATGATCCTCTGATAAATATTGATCTTATCAATTGCTATTGGTTGATTGATTGATTGATTGATATCTTGTTAAAAGCTTATTATCTATTGATTATTATCTAATCAAAAGCTGATTGCAAGCTGATTGTTGAATAATTTTTTTACGCGGATTGTATGAGGAAGGTTTTTAGCTCTTGGAATATACAGCGGTTATTTTTTTTTAGCTGGATAAGCTAGAAAGAGTAATCAGTTGGTTCTATCAAGTGAGTCTTTCGCAAGTAGGGTGAGGCTTTCGGAGTCTGGTAGGTTCTTAAGAGCTGATAGGGCCTTATCCAAAAATTGTCCGGCCTTGTCTTTGGCGAGCTGCAAGCCGTCTCCTTGTGTCACTAGGTCCTTAATCATAAGGAGATCGTTTTGATCTTTTTTCTCTTTAGTCCCTAGATCCTTAAGCTTAAGGCTGTCGCTCTTGGGTAGCTTTTCTAAGGCCAGTATGAAAGGAAGGGTTACGCGTCCCTCCTCTTGGTCTTTGAGAATAGGCTTTCCCAGGACTTTTGGATCGGCCGTGAAGTCCAGTACGTCATCTACAATCTGAAAACTCATGCCGTAGTTAATGGCGAAATCGCCCAGGGAGTCTCTCTTTTCCTTGTCCGCGCCTGAGAGGATGGCGGCCCCCAGGGCCGCTGCGGAGAATAGCGCCCCGGTCTTTTTGCGGATAATCTCAAAATACTCAGCTTCTGTCAAATCCGGATTGAAGCGCGCCTTAAGCTCATGGAGCTCTCCTAAGGATAGCTCCATTATGCGTTCCTGAAGGATTCCGATGAACTCCAGGGATCCGGTCATGACCGAGAGCTTGGCCGCCTTGGAGGCCAGATAGTCGCCTGCCAATATTGTCTCAGGCACCCCGTAGGCCAGGTGCGCGGCCTTCCTGCTGCGCCTGGTGTTGGACTGGTCAATGATGTCGTCGTGGAGGAGGCTAGCTATGTGGATGAGCTCAAAGATTACCGAGTGCTCTAGATGGGGCTCAGTTACGGGCTGACCTAGGCTGATGACGCTCAAGAGATAGATTAGAGGCCTCAGCATCTTTCCGCCGCCCTGGAAGTTATAGAGGCCAATCTCGCCCAGGAGCTCGTCGTTTTGGTCTAAGACCCTCTCCATGACGCCCTTGACCTTGCCCCGCAAATCGTCTAGGGATTTTGTAAACTCCAGGCTGTTCAAAACAATTTCACCTGCCCTCTTTTATTACAAATCTATAACAAGCGTAAGCCATCTTTACGGATCAATACATAGAGCCATCAATAAATCCAATAGTCCAATCATCAATCTAAGCTGTCTTATGCGGCGAGGCCCCAGGAAAATAATTAATTAACCATGACAATAAATTATCATGTCGCTATAGTTTAGGGAAAACAACGCTAGAAATTATCATGTCGCTATAGCCCATTGAACTCAAAGCTATAAATTAACATGCCACTTTAACCCAGCAGAGGTTGAAGCTACCCCGCGGCCTCTCTATATTGTACCCTCAGTCATCCAGAACGGAAAGCAGATCGTATCCCTTGGCGGCTATGATGGTGGCCCTCACGATCTTTCCATGCTTTGGCTGTTTGCCTTCGAAATAGACGAGCCCGTCCACCTCCGGGGCCTGGAACGTCCCTCTTCCCACGGTGAACACATTGGATTCATGGGCGAACCCGTCAACCAGGATTTTTAGGCTTTGCCCCACCCTTTTGCGGTTGAGCTTGTGGCTAATCTTCTTCTGGAGAGAGCTTAGCGCACGCCATCTCCTCGTCTTTATGGGCTTAGGCACCTGATTAGGAAAGTTGGCGGCCCTGGAGCCCTCTTCTGCGGAGAACTTGAAAAAACCAGCGTAGTCAAACTTAGCCTTCTCCAGGAATTTTAACATGAGCTCGAAGTCACGCTCCTTTTCTCCCGGAAAACCCGTCAAGAGGGTTGTCCTAAGCGAGAGCTCCGGCCAAGCGTTCCTGATGGAATCTACGGTTTCCATAGGATTTATGGCCTTCCTTCCCATGAGCTCGAGTATCCTGGGAGAGGCGTGCTGAAAGGGAACATCTATATAAGGTACTAGTTTTTCAACCTTCTTCAAGTTCTTGAGGAGAGTGGGGCTCAGTCGCTCGGGATAGCAGTACATGAGCCTTATCCACTTGAGTTTATCGATATCTCCCAGTCTGCGCACAAGCTCGTAGAGGCCCACGGAGCCACTGCGGTAGGCGGTCAAATCCTGGGCCACCAAGGTTAGCTCCACCACGCCATTATTGGCTAAACTCTTGGCCTCCTTCAAAAGAGAATCAGGCGATTGCGATTTCAAGGGCCCGCGTATCTTGGGAATCATGCAGTAGGTGCATTTGTGGTTGCAGCCCTCGGATATTTTCAAATAAGCCCGCCAGCGAGGGGTGGATACGGTTCTTTCCCAGCTGTCGAAAGGTAGAGCCTTCGCTTCTGGTGAAAGCTGCGCTGCTGTTTGAATGTTTGATTTCCGTGAGAGCACTTTGGAGACGAGCTCCGGGAGCTCGGAGTAGGCGTCTCTGGGAAGTATTAGATCCGCCTCGGCTAGCTTGATATTTTCCCCATAGCGCGCCGGGAGGCAGCCCAGCACTACGAGGCAGGCTCCTTTTTTTAAACAGCCCTTGATGGCGAAGATAGCCTCGATTGACTCGGCGGTGGCCTCTTCAATGAAGGCGCAGGTGTTGATGACAGCTATATCCGCCTCTCTAGGGTCCGAGGTCTGGCTCACCCCGCTGAAGCTTTTAAGGAGAGTCAAGATCCTCTCGGAGTCCACCAGGTTCTTGGAACATCCCATGGAAACCATGAAGAGTTTCAGGATTTTTTGGCAACTTGCCATAGTTCCTCCAGTTCTTCCTTGGAAGCGTCCTCCAATACCCTTCCCTCCTTTCCTAGCGCCTCTGAGACCTTGTCCAGGCGCTCTATGAAACGGCGGTTATGGGCGTCCAAGGCCTTCTCGGCGGATATGCCTAAAAGCCTTGCCAGGTTAGAAACAGCAGCCAGGACGTCTCCCAGCTCCTCGGATAGCCTCTGTTGGTTCTCTTTATAATCGCCTTTATCCAGCTCGGCATCCAGCTCGGCTAGCTCTTCATTTAGCTTAGCTCTAACTTCCAAGGGGTTGTCCCAGTCAAAGCCGGCCTTGGAGGCCTTGGAGCTCAGACGATAGTTCCTAGATAGAGCTGGAAGCGAAAGCGGCACTGAATCAAAGAGCCCTGAGCCTTTTTTCTCGGCTCGCTTAATCTTGTGCCAGCGGCTAAGCACCTCGTCGGCCGTTTCCAGCTTCTCACTAGTATCAAAGACATGGGGATGGCGGCGCACCATCTTGTCCACCACCCCGTCGGCAATCTCTTTTATACCAAAGCCCATGGAGGCCTTGAGGGTTAGTTTGCCAAGAAAAAATATGAGAAATAATAGATCCCCCGCCTCCTCCAAGATGCCTTCTCGATTTCCGGAGAGTATGGCCTCCCTCAGCTCAAAGGTCTCCTCCAAAAAATCCTCCGAGATGCTCTCATAGGTCTGCTTAACATCCCACGGACAGCCCTCCGTGGGATGGAGAAGGCTAGTTATGAGCACCTCAAGTCTATTGATGGCCGCATCTAGATTCTGGCTAGGGCCTTTGGGTGGGGGACTGAGCATTTTGGATCAATCTTTGGGCGTCTCGGGCGCGTTCCACTTGGGTGGGGTTTGGAAGAGGTTGGGGTGGTCGTGGACAAAGCCATTGATGATGGCCGGGTCGCTGGAGAGGGAGTCGGCGTTTAAGGTGGAGAGCCTCTCCTTCCAGATGCCTTGGATCTGATTGGGGAAGTTCTCGATTATGGCCAGAAGGCTCTTGTAGTCGGTGGGGGCTGCCAGGGGTAGCTTCCTCTCGGGAGGAGCTGTCTCGGGCCCCAGCTGGCCCGAGACTTGACTCTTGCGGGTACCCATGAGCTGGCCCAGCTCCGCTGGCATAAAGCTCTTGAGCTCCGCGGTCATGGGCTCAAAGTAAGGCCAGGCCACCGAGTCCCGGTAGAAGGGCTCGTTGGAGCCAATGAAGACCGTCGTGGCGGTGAGTATGACCACCACCAAGGCTATGCCCTTAAGTAGGCCAATTATGGCCCCAAAGAGGGAACTAACCAGGGGTGTTATGGCCAGCTTAACGATCTTGTCCACGAATATGGAAAGGATCCCTATTAAGGTGTAGGTGACCAGGTAGATGACTATGAAGCTAAGTACCGCCTGAAAGGGCCTCTCGTTGACAATGCCCTTCAACTGCTCGGCCCCGTTGGGCCAATAGACGGACGCCACCCAGAAGGCGATGAAGATACCCAAAAAACTCACCAGCTCCTTCACCAGGCCGCGGAAAATGCCCCGGATCAAAAAATAGGCGAGCACTACAACTAGCGCTATGTCCAGGGCGTTCATATTTTAGGCACCTCCGTCAAAGCATAGGCCTCCCTTGAAACTGACATAAAACACTTTTGAAAGGCTTTGATATCTCTAGCTATTTTAGGCTTCAGAGCATCTTGTTAAAACAGTCGTAAGCTATTATAGACTTCAGAACTTCTAGTTAAAATAGGCCTTAGCTATTATAGGCTTTAGAGTCTCTAAATATAATAGTCTTTACAGCCTCTAAACATTCACTTTAAAAAAGACTAAGCTCTCACCAGCCCGATCTAAACAGGGTCAAGTCAGAGGGAACATCCTCTCCCTCGCTTTTGAGAAGCTCTGTGTATTCCGAGATGG
>JAITJT010000078.1 GCA_031278795.1 Deltaproteobacteria bacterium
ACCATCATCCATTGCCACACCCCGATTATATCTGTAATATTTACGCCTTTTAGATTGCGCCCGCCTGGATTGCGCTTATTTTCATGGCGTTTGGCCGCTTTAGGCTTTGTATTAGGCTCTGTATTTAGACTCTTTTTTAGACTTTCCATTTATATTCTGTTTTTTTAAGCGCGGCTCATTTCACACTTATTTAACCTGGATTCAAAATCACTCCAGAATCTCTCCCCCCAATATCCCATCTCTTACTCCGCCCACCTCCCGCCTCTAGCTCCCACCTCTAAATCCACCTCTCATCTCCGCCTCTAAAACTCCTCTAAATTAGCCTATCTTTTCCAAAATCCTTTCCCTCTCTTCTTGTCTCTCTTTTTTTACTCTCTATATTTTTTCCAAGGCTAAAGCTTTGTCTTTGGCCTCTCTTTTATCCTGGAAAACGTTCTTAGATAAATCCTACAAAAATGTAGAAAAGTAAGTCAGGGCGCTTCACGTATTTGTCAGAAAAATCCTTGACCCAAAAGACTGTTTCCGGACAAATCCCCTTAAATGTAGGTATTTATATAACAGTGTTATCTGGATAAGGGCTTTAGAGGCGGCTTTACTAGCCTTAGGCGGGCCCTGGGCATGGAGGGTTCATGACAAGCTATATCTCTAGCCTCCATGGGAACTATTAGCCAAACACGAGGGATTATTAAGATACATTGGGTAAATATAGTGGCTTTTAAAATATTATATCTATTTATTGTGGGTTAACTGGTAAAGTTCCAGAGCTATGGGGAAAGTTCCAAGGCGTCTTTACGCTTTTTGGGGGCTGAAAAAGATTGCCGGAGGTGGATTTAAGAGGCCTTTGTGGCTTTGCCACCTTTTTGAGGGGAAGGGAAAGGATTTATGATGTTTTTTTTTATGATATTTTTATAAATTTAAGGTTATATAGATTTGTTTTATAGTATTTAGAGTTTTGATTATATATAAATTGGCATGGCACAGCTTTTGCTCCTTCATGCACAAGCCAAAAGACCTCAGCGTGGCCCATAAAATTTTCCGGCCTTAGCAAAAAATTAAACCGGCGTAGCCGGTAAAACAAAAAAGAAAACAAGAATTTTTGGAGGAACATAATGGATCGTCGTGATTTTCTGAAAAAAGCCGGCCTGGGCGGGGCGGCTGTGGCGGCAGGGGCGGCAGCTTCTAAGATTGTGAACGCCCCCTTTGTCCACGCCCAGTCCAAGACCCAGATAAAGTGGCGCTTGCAAACCTACGCGGGTGCGACCCTGGCGGAGCATGTCATCAAGCCCCAGATAGACGCCTTCAACAAGGCGGCCAATGGCGAGATGGTCATAGAGCTCTTCAGCGCGGACCAGCTGGTACCCCAGAGCGAGCTTTTCCGGGCGGTTCAGAACGGCACCATAGACGCCTGCCAGTCCGACGAGGACTCCATGGCCTCCCCGGCCGACGTGTCCATATTCGGGGCCTACTTCCCATTCGCCACCCGTTACTCCTTGGACGTTCCAGCCCTCTTTGAGCACTGGGGCTTAAACGACATCTGGAAGGAGTCCTACGCGGAGATATCCGGTGTCACCTTTTTAGCGGCCGGCGCCTGGGATCCCTGCAACATCGCCACCACCTCGCCCATCAAGAGTGTCGCCGACATCAACGGCAAGAAGGTCTACGCCTTCCCCAGCGGCGGCAAGTTCATGTCGCGCTTTGGCATGGTGCCCGTGACCCTTCCCTATGAGGATGTGCAGATGGCCCTGCAGACCGGAGACCTAGACGGCGTGTGCTGGTGCGCCATAACGGAAATCTACACCGTGGGCTGGGCGGACGCGCTGAAGTATTACCTCACCAATAACGTCTGCGGCGCTTGGATCGGAAGCTATTTCGCCAACACCGACAAGTGGAACCAGCTCCCCGAACACCTAAAGACTCTCTTCCTCCTCACCTGCGACAGCTCCAACTACTACCGGCAGCACTGGTACTGGTGGGGAGAGGCCCACTACCGGGTAAATGAGAAGAAGATGGAACTCACCACCATTCCGGACGCGGAGTGGAAGAAGGTGGAGGATGAGGCCCAGAAGTTCTGGGACGAGATAGCCGCCAGTAGCCCCAGGAGGGCCAAGGTGGTGGACATCTTGAAGAAGTACAACGAGGAGATGGTGAAGGCCGGTAGGCCCTATCGCTACTAGGATTAAAAAGATCCTAAAAATCGCTTTTCTTTTAAAGCTAATATCGTGGTTTTCATTTTTAGCCCCACTAAGGTGGCGCCAAGCGCCACCTTGTGGACCTCAAACCTCTAGGAATAAGAAGATGCCGAAACTAATCCGCCTCTATGTCAAATATATCGACAAGGTCAACCGGGCCGTAGGCCGGGTGACACTCTATGTCGTCTTTGTGATCATGGGAATCCTTCTCTTTTCGTCCTTGTCCCGCTACATCTTTGACAAGCCGGTCATCTGGGGCATGGAGATGGCCCAGTTCACCATGGTCATCTACTTCACCATTGGAGGGGCCTTCACCCTGCTCTTAAACTCCCACGTAAGGATGGATATTATCTATTCCAGGTGGTCCCAGAGGAAGAAGGCCAGGATGGATACCTTCACCTTCATCTTCCTCATGGCCTATCTCTCCATCCTCCTCTACGGCTGCGTCTCTAGCACGGCTTATTCCATAGAGTACAACCAGCACAACAACACCGCCTGGGCGCCGCCTATAGCACCGGTGAAGATAATTATTGGGCTTGGCATATTTTTAACCATGCTCCAGGCCATCTCGGAGTTCTTCAAGGATTTGGCCAGGACCAAGAATCTAGAGATTGGGGAACAAGTTCCTGAACTTACGCTTCTGGAACAATCAGAAAACGAGAAAAGCGGAAGGGAGACCGGACTACCGGCCGGCGGCTCCCCCATACCCGTGGCGGCAGCAGTCCCAGCCTATGACTATCACCCTATCTCATGAAGCAATCGCGATAATCCTGTTTTCTTCCATGGCCCTGTTGATGTTAACGGGGCAACGGGTCTTCGGAGTCATAGGTGTGGTAGGCGCCATAGCGGCAGTCCTACTGTGGGGGAAGGGCGGCCAGGAAATGGCCTTCAACGCCACCATCACCGTGATGAAATGGTTTCCGATGATCACGTTGCCCCTTTTCGTTTATATGGGGTACATGCTTTCGGAATCGGGCATTGCCAATGACCTCTACCGTATGTTTCACCTGCTCATGGGTAACATCAAGGGCGGTCTGGCCGTGGGGACGGTGGTGCTCATGGTGGCCATTTCGGCCATGAACGGCTTAAGTGTCGCCGGCATGGCGGTGGGCGCCTCAATCGCGCTTCCGGAAATGCTCAAGCGCGGTTACGACAAGCGCATGGTCTCGGGAGTGATACAGGCGGGGTCCTCACTGGGAATCATGATGCCACCCAGCGTGGTCATGGTGCTCTACGGCATGATAGCCCGCCAGCCGGTTAGTAACCTGTGGCTGGCGGGGATTGGCCCAGCTCTTATGTTCGCGGTTTTGTTGGTGGGCTATATCCTCATCCGCTGCAAGCTCAACCCGGAGCTAGGACCCACTATCAGCCCGGAGGAGCGTAACATCCCCAGGCGCGAGAAGATTAACCTCATAATCTCCGGAATCATTCCCATATTCATCATCTTCTCGGTTACCGGCCTCTTTTTCCTAGGTGTCACCAGCCTGGTGGAGAGCTCCGCCGCTGGCGCCTTGGTCGCCACCCTGGCGGCCCTGGCCAAGGGCCGCCTCACCAAGAAGGTCCTGCAGGTGACCCTTCTGCAGACCCTTAGTGTGAGCTGCATGTTCATGTGGATTATCATGGCGGCTCTATGCTTCTCAGCGGTCTTTGACGGCTTGGGGGCCTCGCACGCCATTGAGAACCTCTTTTTACGCGAGTGGGGTCTGGGCCGCTGGGGTGTTTTGATACTCATGCAGGTGAGCTTCCTCATCATGGGCATGTTCCTAGACGACACGGCCATGCTGGTGATTGTCGCCCCCCTCTACATTCCTCTAGTGAAGTCCTTGGGATTCGACCCCATCTGGTATGGGGTTCTCTACACCATCACCTGCCAGGTGGCCTACATGACACCTCCCTTCGGCTACAACCTCTTTCTCATGAAGGCCTTGGCCCCCAAGGAGGTAACCCTATCAGATATCTATCATTCAATTATTCCTTTCGCCATCATCATGCTCTTGGGACTGATCTTGGTCTTGGTCTTCCCCTCCATCGCCATGTTCATTCCTAACCACTTCTTGGGTAAATAGCTTGAGTACTTATTCAAAGCTTCCTCTTAAAACCTTGCTGGCCAAGGCATCGCCTCTAAGATCCGGAGACACCTTGGCGGGTGTCTCCGCCATCAACGACGAGGACCGGGCCAGGGCGAGAATCGCCCTGGCCGATGTCCCCTTGAGTCGCTTCCTAGAAGAGCCTCTTATCCCCTATGAGGAGGACGAGGTCACCCGCCTCATCATGGACAGCCATGACCAAGAGGCCTTTAGCTTCATAAGCGGTTTCACCGTGGGGGATTTAAGGGACTATCTTCTTAGCGACAGGGCGGATACTGATTCAATAAAAAAGATCTCCCCCGGGCTTATCCCGGAGATGGCGGCAGCGGTCAGTAAGCTCATGCGCGCCCAAGATCTAATACTAGCCGCCTCCAAGATAACGGTAATCACCAAGTTCAGGGATACCTTAGGGCTTCCAGGACGTTTCTCCTCCCGCATCCAGCCCAACCACCCCCTAGATGATGCCAAGGGCATCCTGGCCTCCACCATGGACGGGCTCTTTTACGGATCCGGAGATGCCGTGATTGGGGTAAACCCGGTATCCGGGAGCTTGGAGAACTTAGCCCGTATCAACCATCTCTTAGGTGAACTAATCGAGCGTTACCAGATACCCACCCAGAGCTGCGTCCTCACCCACGTGACCGACACCATAGAGCTCATCAACCGGGGCACCCCGGTGGATCTCTGTTTCCAATCCATCGCCGGCACCCAAAAGGCCAACGCGGGTTTCGGGGTTACTCTTTCCATATTAAAAGAGGCCTATGACGCGACCCTCAAACTTAAGCGGGGTACCGTGGGAACCGAGAATGTCATGTATTTTGAGACCGGCCAGGGGGCGGCGCTCTCCTCTAACGCCGCCTTTGGTATAGACCAGCAGACGGTGGAGACCAGAACCTATGGGGTGGCCAGATACTTCAAGCCCTTTTTGGTTAACTCGGTGGTGGGCTTCATTGGTCCGGAGTATCTCTTTAACGGAAAAGAGATAATCAGGGCATCCCTTGAGGATCACTTCTGCGGAAAGCTTCTTGGCCTTCCCATGGGCCTGGACATCTGCTACACCAACCACATCAAGGCCGACCAGGATGACATGGACCTGACACTCACGGCCCTGGGCGCGGCCGGCTGCACCTTTGTCATGGGTGTCCCCGGGGCGGACGACATCATGCTCAACTACCAGTCCACCTCCTACCACGACGTGGCCTATCTGAGAAGGATACTGGGTAAGCTTCCCGCCCCGGAGTTCCAAACCTGGCTCATGTCCATGGGCATCCACGACCAAAGTGGCGCCCTTTTAAAACCCAAAGCGGGGCTTCCGCTTCTATCCATGGAGTCCTCCATCGTGGAGCTATAGAAACTATCTTCTACTTTCTAACTAATATCTAATTGAGGTCTTATCCAGTGGGAGCATTCAAGAAAGGTAACGGTGAGATCCCTAAAAGTCCATATGTGACGGTGGATCCTTGGGAGAAACTCAAGGAGTACACTGACGCGAGGATTAGCCTGGGACGCTCCGGGGTCTCTCTTCCACTTAGGGAGTGGCTGAAGTTCAATTTGGATCACGCCCTCGCCAAGGACGCCGTTATGCTGGATTTTGACCACAACGGTATAGCCAGTGAGCTCCAAAAGTACCAGATCCGTTCAATTTCCCTAGAGAGCCAGGCCCGGGACAAGGACGAGTACCTCAGAAGACCGGATCTGGGGCGCCTTTTAAACCAAGAGTCAGTTAAGATTTTGGAGGAAAGTATTGCCAAGGAAGCGGACCTTTACGAGGGGGCGGACGCGGTCATAGTCATCTGCGACGGGCTCTCGGCCAGGGCCATAAACACCAGCGCCCTGGAGGTGACGGTTAAGTTCCTCAAACTACTCAAACTCCACTCCCTCAAGGCGGCGCCTGTGGTAATAGTCACCAGGGGCCGGGTCGCCGCGGCGGATCACGTGAACGACTATGTGAAGGCCAAGCTGGTGGTGAACCTCATAGGCGAAAGGCCCGGTCTAAGCTCGCCTGACTCCATGGGGGCCTACATCACCTACGGAGCCTTTAAGGGCATATTGGAGGAGTCCCGTAACTGTATCTCCAACATACGTCCAGCTGGCCTCAAGGTGGACGAGGCCGTGAAAAAACTATCCTACATAGTCCAGAAGGCCTTCGCCATGAAAATCACCGGCACCTCCCTTAAAGACGACATGCCTGACAACTATCTTCCCTTCGACATAATCCCCGCGCTCGCAGGCGAGAGCTGAGAGAAGAGCTGCGCTTACAATCCTTGTGGATTAAGCTATAAATAAGGCAAGCGTGCGCTAGAGCTATGT
>JAITJT010000010.1 GCA_031278795.1 Deltaproteobacteria bacterium
AAATTACAAAAAACAAAAAAATAAATATAATCTTACCATTACCCAAAATTCTATTGTGGAGTTGCTTTCACATAATGACTGGTATACATTACTAATTCCAGAAAATGAACTAATTTGCTATAAGTTTTCTGATGTTAAACGTATAGAAACAATTGTTACAGTATTACTTAAAAAATATGTTGATCGCTTCTATTACGTTAAACAGAATAATTGGGAATCCAATACAGTTGGCTATGAACTTACCGAAATTGCTGATGATAGTTTCCCTTCAGAATACACTGTCACAACATCAGATCTCGAATCCCAAACTTGGCTTAACCAAGTTGTTCAAGAAATCGACAGGTGTAAAATTACTGGACGACTAGATAAGGAAATGGTTAAATTTCCTTTGAAAATATTCTGGGCAAAAGAACATTTATACAACCCGCTTGTCTCTAAATCAGGAAATGAACTCGAGATTACAATAACTCCAGTAGCGTTAAACAAGAATGAAATGCAATTTGTGCAGGATCTTTCAAAATTCATTGACTTAAATTCAAACCAATTCCCTGAAGTTTATCTGTTAAGAAACATGTCCATAAAAGGCGTAGATTTTTTTGATAATTCCGGATTTTTTCCTGATTTTATTTTGTGGATTATAAAAGGCTCCAAACAGAGTATAACTTATATCAATCCTCATGGGATGATGAATGAAGAAATAGAGTCAACTAAAGTCAAATTAGAGCGCTCTATTAAGTCAAAAGTTGTATTCCCCGATTATATCATCAATTCCGTAATCATCACGCCTACACCTTACTCTGACATGCCAGATTTTGGAATAAGCAAGAAGGAATGGAATGAAGCGAACGTCTTTTTTATGGAAGACACTAAATACATCGCTAAAATTCTGGAAAAAATAAAGATTTAGCCGTCATGCGAGCGCTATTTACGCAAGACGCTTATAGATTAGCGCCTTTAACAACACATTGGCTTAGCGTCTTTAAGGTTGCAGCTATCTACGCTACCGCCATCCCCAAAGAAGGCGTAAGTAGCCCGAGCTCGCGTTTTTTATAGATAACGCGGTTTTAATTTTTCTATGAAACCCTACTAGCCCCTCTTATTCAGATCGGGCATCTTGTGGTAACCGAGGCTGTCCCTCAGCTCATCCAAGAGGTCGAAGGTGGAGTCGCGCTTATCCGAGCGCTTATCCGAGCGCTTCTCCCCGGAGCCCTTCTCCTCAATGGTTATGGACTCCTCGCGGATCACCGTGCCGCCCTTCTTCAGGGTCGCGGCCGTGCTCTCGAACACGGTCTCCACCCCCTTGTCCAGGTGCGAGGTAGGGTCGTCGAAGGGCTCGGAGTGGGTAGTGCCCTGTTTGTTCCTCTTCCGCTGCTCCCGCTGCTGGGCCAGCTTCATCTTGAACCTGTTGCTCCTCTTCCTCTTGGTGACTTCCTTCCACCTTTCGGCGAACTCGGGATCCCGCCTCTTCAGGCGGTAGAAAGTGGTCACGTCCCTGCCAGCTATCCTGGCGGCGTGGCTCACGGTGCGTCCCTCTTCCACCTGCTCCAGGAAGATTCTGGTCTCCTCCCTGAGCTTGAGGTTCCTGAGCTTGCCCTGATTGTAGGCGGCTACCCAAGCGGCCTCCAGTTCCTCGTCCTTGGAGCTCTTCTTGTAGATGCTGGCCAAGGTCACCCCGGCCTTGGCCGCGGCCTCCTTAACCGTCTCGCCGTTGGCGATGCAGCCTAAGAATATCTCCGTTACCTCCGGGGTAATGGCCTTGAACCTGCAGTGCTGCCTTCCACCCGCGTTCACCGCGTCATCCCAGGCCTGCCGGAAGTCGGTGTGGCTGTTTTTGAAGGCGTAGAGCGTCTTCCAGTTGAGGGCGGCTTCCTTCATGGAGTTGAAGACGGTGTGTCCCTGCCTCAGGCCTCCCAAGAAGACCTCGAAGCGGGGGTCGTTGTACCTCGAATCCTTGCTGTGGATCTCCATGATCTTGTCGCAGGCCACCTGGAACCTCCGGTTCTTGAGCCTGTAGTCATAGAGGCTGCGGCAGTCCAGGCCGGACTTCTCCAGGGCCTTGAGGAGAGAGCCCGTCTCTTTCAAGGCATCTATGAAGAAGTTGTAGCGGGGATCGGTCGTGTCCTCCACCTGCCTTCCGCCCTGGATCATGGCTTGATCCCAGGTGTCCTGGAAGTCGGGATCCGTATGTTTCCGCAGGTACAGGCGCCTCCAGTAGAGCCCGGCCTCGGTCATGGCCTGGGCCACGGTCTTGCCCTCCCTCAGGTTGTTCAGGAAGGCCTCGAAGCGGGGATCCCTCTTCACGGGGAATTTTCGCCCGCCTTCCATGAGCGCTTCCTCCCACATGAGCCGGAACTCCTCACTTTTCTTCTTCATCTTGTAGAGGCTGTTCCAGTTCAGGGACGATTCCCTGCGGGCGTTATCCACCGTCTTTCCAGCTTTGAGAGCTTCAATGAATTGTTCGAATCTCTGATCAGACTTATAAGTCTCGCTCATAAAAATCCCCATTAAGTTAGCAATTAAATGTTAATTGGAGGTAGAAAAGCTTTTGACTTATTTCTGACTAATGAATAAAAAGTCTCTTCTCGGCCTAAATCACAAAAATATACTGTATACAGTATGATAGCTATTTTTTTTCAATATTTGGTATATACTTTTTTAATCAGAGGAGAGAAAACACTTTTTACAGTCATCTTTAACGAGTCACTTTTCTAATTTTACAAAATACCACAAGAATATCCTAATGCAAATCCGACTTTTTTTGGCTATAAAAGGCAGCTTTTAAGAATTTAACCTGGATTACCACCAAATAAAGCGCATACAGACTGCGGCTTTACTAAACGTTTGAACTTCTGACGAAAGCAATTATTTTTGAATATCTTTTTTTCTCATATACAGGTCAACCATTTCGTGATGAATCGCAAGTGTATGCTCTCGTCATTTTTGGAGCGCTTTAAGCATCTTTGGAAGCTTTCCCTTAAACTATAGGCCTAATCCGCTTCCTTATCCGATTTTAATACAAATTTTCTTTTTTACCAGTACTTTTTAAAATTTTTTTACATTTTTCTTAACAATCCAAATCCAGCCTAAATTATAAGCTTTTATTTAAAAAATTACTATACCTCCTCTTTTTTTCTCCATAGCTTGCCAAGCTTTAAAATTTACCTGATATATGCCCGTATTCATTGATGATTAGAAGTAGCCTAAGTTCGCAGGTATTAATTCCGCGTTCTCACTAGTGCTGGGGTTTCCCAAAAAACCAGCTAATACCCTAACCTTTGCCAGTTCACCTTTGAAAAAGCGGGGCAACTTCGGGATTTTACCTCTCAAGTTCTATATTGAGCCCTTAGCTCTGGCGTTTCCACTGGGATTTCCCCTAATTCAGAGCCAAAAAATTTAAAGTCCCTCTGCCTTAAGTCGGCGAATAAAAGAAAAATTTGGAAACACACCTAAAAATTTGAAAAAAAATACAAAAATTTTATAGAAAATTATGCTTTGTTAGAGGATTTTCTTATTTGCTTTTAACTAGTTACCTCTATTATAACTCACAAAACATTACTGTATACGATAAAACAGGTAAATTTTGGTGATAATTTAATAATCGATAAATTTTTGAATAAATCCGAGCTGAATAAGGACTTCGATTATTAATTGATTGAACATTACCTGATTTATATGAGAGATTTTATAGTTCTCTCTTGTCTCTATTCTCTCTTTTTTTTCAAAATTTTTCCATTGTTTTTTTATGTTTTCAGCTCCATTTGTTCACTTTTCACAAAAAAAATTTTCCACCCTCCCCTTCTGACTATCTTTCCAGGGAATTTGTTGCATAAAAATTTTTTTTTGCTTTCTTTCTCTCTCTACCTTACTAAGGCTTTTCCAGCTAATTTTAGGCTCTTTTTCAGCTCTTTTAAGCCTTTTGAGGCCTTTTGTGATGAGCCTCCGGATGCTCTATAGCTATCTAGGAAACTATTCCATTAGGCCATAAAAGCCTTTGCCCAACGGGGCATTATCTATTATGCCCCAGAAATGTCTGTTTTTCGGCTTTTTGGGCATCCGGGGCGTAAAAATTCCCCTCTTTTTCGGCCTTTTTCATAAATGCGGCCAAGCCGCCGGAGAGATTCCCCTTCAATTGGCACAGGCCTTGCTCGTTTTGCTACCTTGAGTGTTCAAAACTTCATCCCACAGTCTCGGGGATAAGCCTAGGGGCCTTTGAGGCATCTTGGGCTTGTTGCCAAATACTTAAAGATATATAAGCCTTCGCCCCGTCTCGGGGCCTCGCGGAGGGATGATCCAGTGGACATATCCACCCCAAAGCCTTAGGGAATTTTTCCCCCTTTATGTCGATATATTGAAAATATTTTCACTTTAAGGTTCAAAATTTAGACTATGCAAAGAAGAATGCGCGATTACCAGCTGGAAAGGGGCAAGATCCTGGAGCTCCTTAAGACTAGCTCCACCGGGCACCTGGCCACCGTGGGTGAGGACGGCTACCCCTACGTGACCCCGGTGCACTTTGTTTACCAGGATCCCTTCATATTCATCCACGGAAACCCCAAAGGCACCAAAATAGAGAACCTCAAAGAAAACCCCAAGGTCTCCTTTGAGCTCACTAAGGAGTTGGGTCTTCTCCAGGCGGACGAGGCCTGCGAGACCAACACCCGCTTTGAGAGCGTTATCGTGAAGGGCGTGGCTAGGGTGCTCGCGGAAAGGGACCGGGCCGAAGGTATTCTCATGGACTTTGTGAGGAAGTACACCCCACAGCATATGGATAAGGCGCTTCCAGTAGAAAAAATCAAGATGACCGGAATAATAGAGATAAAGATAGAAGCCATCACGGGGAAATACTACAGTTGAACGAAAATCAGGGCCAGCTGGAGAGAGGGTTCAAGGACAACCGGGACCTTAGCGATGAGCAGTTCGCCATCCTTGGAGCCAAGGATGGCGGAGATAGGCTCATTATGCTCTTCATGACCATAGAGAGGCTACTCTCCGAAAAAGGCGACATGAACGCGGCCTTAGACACTTTGCTCTACTACATGAAAAAGGAGCTAGGCGTCCTCAAGGCCATGGTGAGCCTCATCCACAGCGATTCCGGTAAGCTCTTCCTCTCACGCCAGACTGGTTTCACCCCAGAGGAAGAGGAGAGGCTCCAGGGCACTATCCTTAGCCTAGGGGAGGACGCCGTGAGAAAGGAGCCTCAAGTAAAGAGGCGCCCCTGGGGGGCTTTTACGAGAGAAGAGCCAAAAGAGATCCCCAAGGATAAGACCGAGCTGACTCTTGCCACGGTTCCCATCATAAGGGAGGGAAAGATCCTAGGGATACTCTCCACCCTTTCCCTCTTTCCGGACAGCTCCGCCCAGAGGCGCCACGAGACCCAGCTCTCCACCTTGGCCAGCCTCTTCTCCAGCGAGGCCAGGCTCTACATGATAGAAAACATCGACAAGATTGTTTTGGAGAAGAAGGTAAGAACCCTTAGCTCAGAGATATATGAGCTCAAGGAGCGCTATTCCCCTTCCAATCTAGTGAGCTGCTCGGCCGCCATGCAGGAGGTGTATTTTCTTTTAAGAAAGGTGGCCTCCCGCAAGACCATAGTCCTCATCCTGGGGGAGAAGGGCGTGGAAAAGGAGACCGTGGCCCAGTCCATCCACTACGACGGCCTCAAGGCCATGGGCCCTTTCATCAAGATGAGCTGCGCCGACTTCCCGCCGGAAGAGCTGGAGAGTGAGCTCTTTGGTAGCCCCAAGGGGGAGTCCGCTGATCCCAAGAAGCGCGGCCTCTTTGAGGCCGCGGACGGTGGAAGCATCTTCATAGACGAGGTGGACAGGTGCCCCCTAAGCCTCCAGGCCAGGCTCCTGGAGGCCTTAAAAGAGAGAAACCTAGACGGCACCGCCAGCGCACCTGGGTCCTTTGACGCCCGGGTCATAGTGGGCACCAGCCGCGACCTCCAGGGCCTCACCCGGGAGGGCCTCTTTCTAGAAGACCTCTTCTACCGCGTAAACGTCTTTCCCATAACCATCCCACCCTTAAGGGAGCGCGAGGAGGACGTGGCCCGCCTGGCCAGGCATTTCCTGGGCCGCTTCAACGAGGACAACGGAAAGGCCTTAAAAGGCATCTCCCCCATGGCCCTCGAAATGCTCAGGACCTACGACTGGCCCGGAAACGTGGAGGAGCTGGAGGCGGTCATCCACCGCTCGGTCATCATGGCCGACAAGGGGGCATCCTCCATTGAGCCCCACGACCTTCCCCTCCACATAAAGCTAGCCACGGCCCCCAAGACCGCCGAGCCCCTGGGCCTCGAGGAGAGGCTCGCCAATGTTGAGCGCGACATGATATCCGAGTCCCTCAAGCGCCACCGGGGCAATATCTCCCGGGCAGCCAAGGAGCTCAAGCTCTCCCGCAGGTCCATGGGCGTGCGCATGAAGCGCCTGAGCCTCAGCTACAAGGACTTCCGGGCCTAAGATCCCTAAAACCTCCCATCCATCCTCTCAGGAACCCTTTCTCCTCCAAAAAACCACCCCCAACCTCCAAAAAAACCCTCCAGTACAGCCCCTATCTCTCAACGCAAGTCTTTCCAGGAGCTCTCTTTCCAGGATGAACCCCCAGGAGGCTCAAAATCGCCCGAAATAGCCCCAAGCTTGGCGTTTTTCGGTAAAAAGCTACTCCACACCGCCCTAACGCTGATCCCCGCCGGGGAATCCTTCTTGGGTAAGGACGGATGTAAAGTACCCCCCCACAAAATTGGAAAATTTAAACCCCCTCACAAGAGGAGAAAAACCACCTCACAAGAAACGCTCGATCCTCGCCGGGGATTCCTTCTTGGGTAAGGACGGATTTAAAGTACCCCCACCCCAAAAAAGGGAAAATTTAAACCCCCTCACAAGAGGGGAAAAACCCCCTCACAAGAAACGCTCGATCCTCGCCGGGGAATCCTTCTTGGGTAAGGACGGATGTAAAGTACCACCCCCCAAAAAAGGGAACATTTAAACCCCCTCACAAGAGGGGAAAAACCCCCTCACAAGAAACGTTCGATCCCCGCCGGGGAATCCTTCTTGGGTAAGGACGGATGTAAAGTAC
>JAITJT010000015.1 GCA_031278795.1 Deltaproteobacteria bacterium
TTTACACTTCTTTATATTTTATTAAATATTTTAGTTGAATTTCACTAGAATTTCCCAAACGCTTACACAATTGTGAGATAGTATAAGCGCTCTTTTACAAATTCTTTGCTCTTTTTAAAGCCTTTCACCCATGCTCTCAATCTATTCCAATTCAATTTCAAATCTATTCCAAATCTGTTCCAAAATCTGTTCCAAATCTGTTCCAAATCTTGACGTGAAAAATTTCCCCTTGTATTTATCTGAAAAAAGTTCAAACTATACTAAACTTTTTAAATTTTTCTTATAAAATATTTTTCAAAGGCTTGGACATATTAAAAACGTGAGCAAGGCTTTTTTGGAATTATGATGTTTTTAATGCTTCTTAATCAAGACAATTATTAATAAAAAACTTTAAACTTTCTCTTTTCGATTAAAATTTATAATTTTATGAGTTTTGATATTAAATTTATGGAGCTTGACAATGAGCTTTTTGAATTTTAAGATTAAATGACCATTAAAAAACTCCGGTTCTACCGGAAACATAACACAAATGTACTACCACCTTCTTAGGAGGCTCAAATGACAGTCAATGTAGGCATTAACGGTTTTGGCCGCATCGGTCGGCAGGTGCTCAAGGCAATCGTAGAACGTCACCACGACAAACTGAAAGTTGTCGCAGTGAACGATCTCTGGGACGTGGAGACCAACTCCCACCTCTTGAAATATGACTCCACTTACGGGATATTCAACGCCAAGGTGGAGACCAAAGGCAAGGACTTCGTGGTAAACGACGATATCATTGCCAACTACGCCCACAAGGATCCCAAAGACATTCCCTGGCGCGACCACAAAGTGGACATCGTCATAGAGTCCACGGGAGTGTTCACCGACGGCGAAAAGGCCAAGGCGCACATAACGGGCGGCGGCGCCAAAAAGGTCATCATCTCGGCTCCGGCCAAAAACGAGGACAAAACCATAGTGCTGGGCGTTAACTGTGACACCTATGACCCGGCCAAGCACAATGTCATCTCCAACGCCTCCTGCACCACCAATGGACTGGCCCCGGCCGTCTACGCCATCCACAAGAAATTCGGGATCGAGTACGGTCTCATGACCACCATCCACAGCTACACCAATGACCAGAGGATCCTGGATCAGCCCCACAAGGACATCCGCCGGGCCAGGGCCGCGGCCCTCAATATGATCCCCACCACCACCGGGGCCGCCAAGGCCTTGTCGCTGGTGATTCCGGATCTCAAGGGCAAGTTCGACGGCTACTCCTTGAGGGTTCCCACCCCCACGGTCTCGGTTGTGGACTTCACCGCTACCGTATCCAAGGACGTGACCACCGAGCAGGTAAAAGAGGCCTTGATAGAGTGCGCCAATGGCAAGCTCAAGGGAATACTGGGCATAAGCGAGAAGGGCCTGGTATCCTCCGACTTCCGGGGCTGCGAGCTATCCTCCATCATTGACCTGCAGCTGGTACAGGTCCTGGGGCCCAGGCTCACCAAGGTCGTGGCCTGGTATGACAACGAATGGGGCTATTCCTGCAGGGTCAGTGACCTGACCGTGCTCCTGGCGGACAAAGGATTCTAGAGGCGGATGAAAGCAGAACTTGCTCTTCTGGAGCATCTCAAACAAATCCGGCCCGCCAATCCGGTTTTAGCCGAAATCGCCAGCGCCCGGGAGGATGAGCTCGCCAAGCCCGCCAAATCCCTCGGAATGCTGGAAACACTAGCCATTAAACTCTCAGCCATTCAAAACACCCTGCGCCCCCACCATGAGCACAAGCTCATGGTGGTCTGCGCGGGGGATCACGGCGTGGTGGACGAGGGAGTGAGTCCCTGGCCCAAGTCCGTCACTTACCAGCAGGTCTTAAACTTCTCCCACGGGGGAGGGGCCATCACCACCATCTCCAGGGCCGCGGACGTAAAAGTCCTGCTCCTGGACGTGGGAGTGGATTACGAGTTTCCTCCCTTCGAAGACGAGGAGAGCCTAAGCGATCCACTTAAACCCATTCGCCTTAGCCGCAAGGTGGCCTTTGGCACCCAAAACCTGGCCAAGGGCCCGGCCATGTCCCGGGAGGAGGCTGTCTTATCCATCCTGGCAGGCCTAGAAACCGTCCTCTCCGTGCCCCGGGTGGATCTGGTGGGCGCGGGTGAGATGGGTATCGGTAACACAACCCCTTCCTCCTGCATAGCCGCGGTCTTCACGGGAATGAGCCCGGACGAGGCCACTGGCATAGGCTCCGGCCTCAACGAGGCCGAGCGCCAAAACAAGGTCAAGGTGGTGGCCAGGGCCCTGGAAATAAACAAGCCCGACCCCAATGACCCCATCGACGTGCTCGCCAAGGTCGGTGGTCTGGAGATAGGCGCCATGGCAGGCGTCTACCTGGGCGGCGCCATACGCCGCGCCGGGGTGGTGATGGACGGCTTCATTGGCGCCGCGGCCGCGCTCATCGCTGAAAAACTCTCCCCGGGGCTTTCCGAGTACATGATTGCCGGCCACAAAAGTAAGGAAAAGGCCCACCAAAGGGTGCTCGACTACCTGGGGCTCACCCCCCTTCTGGATCTGGGCATGTGGTTAGGGGAAGGTAGTGGCGCAGCTGTGGCCATGATGATCCTCAAAGCCGCCTGCTGCCATTTCAACAACATGGCTACTTTCTCAGAGTCGGCGGTGGCCAACCGCCACGAAAGCGTTCCTCTGAAATAATTCCCTTTGGGCGCGCGCCTTTCACGCGCGCGCCTTAATTAGACTACATAGCAAAGCAAAAGCCCTCTTTCCATTAAAATGGAAGGGGGCTTTTGTGATTTTGGGCTTAGGTTAGCTAATATGTTTTAGCGCTACACTCTCCTAATGCTAAAACCAAGTGCCAATTAAGGCGGCCACCGCGATAATCGTAATGAGCACGCCCCAGGCGAAGATTAAGCCCCTCTTGTGCTTGTCATCGGCCTTTAGGCTATCTTTCGCCTTGGCGAGCTCCTCTTTGAGCTTGTCTATGCCTTCTTGGAGGATGCCCGAGCTCTCCTCGTGCTTGGCCTCTAGATCGCTTAGCTTGTCGCCCAGGTTGGTGAGGCCCTTGGAGAGCTCCTCATAGTTTTTGGAGTGGAGATCCAGGCTCTCTTTGAGCGAGGAGTAATCCGAGTTGATGGTAGCTAGCTTATCCTTGTAGTCCTCCTTGTGGTCATCCACCTTCCCGTGGAGCTCGGAGAGCTTTTGGTTTCCGCTGTGCTCTAAATCCTTGATGGTATCCTTGAGCTCGCTCTCCATGCGGTCTAGGGTGAGGGACATCTTGGAGGAGAGATCCACGATGTTTTTCTCCAAAAGGCTATGGCGCATCTTGTTCTCCGTGAGGCTCCTCTCTAAGGTGCCCACGGTGTTGGTAACCGAGGCGTTAAGTTTTTTCTGATCCAAATAGCTCTTGGAGTGGAACTTCTCCACCTGCTTCAGTAGGTTATCAATGGCCACATTCTTATCCTCCGCCTCCTTGTTCACCTGGGTCAAATTGTCCTTCAAGACCTCCAGGGACTGCTCCCGGTTACCTAAGAGCTCCGGTGGAAGCTCCTCGCCCTGGACCACGTCCGAGTCCTCTGTTTCCGTATCCTTGGGCTCCGCGCTCTTTGCGTCTGTTTCCTTCGCCTCCGCAGCCCCCTCGGCTTCCCCTCCAAGCTTACCCCTCACGTCGGCGTAGCTTTTCACGAAGCTGTCTATGCCTTGGGATATCTTTTCAATCTCCTCGGTAGCTGTCTTGGAGAGTTTTACTGGTTCACTGGCCGGCGTGTCCTTGATGCCGTCTAGGGCCACGCGGCCTAGGGCCAGCTGCATAGTCTTCGCCAAGTCGTAGGACGTGGTGGAGTAGTTGATGGTGGCTTGGCTTATGCCGTTAAGCTCTTTCTGGGTGTCGGCCTTGATGGCCTCCAGCTCAGAGAGGATTCTCACGCGTTTCTTCCCCACAAACCAGCCAGTCATCTCCTTGGCGTCCGTCGCCACCTCCCGGGCCACGCCCAGGCGCTTGGCGAGTGACTCCAGGGCCAGACCCACCTCCTTGGCCAGATTAGCCGCGTCGCCATCGGGTGAAATGAGCTCCCACGCCACTTTTTCCCCATTTGATTCCACTTCTTTGATCTCTTCTGACATGGGATACCTCCCCTCTATGCTTTTTAACTTTGTTAAAATTTATGGATTGAAATTAAAAATTCCAGTGTGTTTATAAGATGGGCAAACAATAGAAAAAACTTTAAATACCAATGAAACGCAAGAAAAAAAACAATACTCAATAAAAATCTAAACTCTTAATATAGCAGCTAAATATAAGTAGATGTCACAAGTAAAAAGATATACCTTGATGATTTCAGCTATAAATAACAAGCAATAAAACAAGATTTTAAAAAACTGCCTTTGGGTTAAGGCTTTGGCTTAGACATTGGCTTTGGCTTTGACTTTGACTTTGACTTTGACTTTGACTGTTTCCCTCTAGCAAGTTGGGATTTCAAGATCCTAAAACAAGGCGTTTTTTAACTGGCTGCTCTTATCTAGTGGTCTAGCTTACTTATACGCGCTTTTACATGTTTATATATGTGTATCCATGTGTATACATGGCTATCCATGGCTATCAAAAGAGAGCTCTTAACGCGCCAATTTTAGCTCAGTCCCTGGGCACCGCCATCATGCGGTCCACGGCCCTTAGGGCCGGAACGCGTATCTCCTCGGGCACCTTGATTACCGGGGTCAGGGTCTCCAGGGCCTGTATCACGTCGTCTAGGGTGTTTTTCTTCATGTTGGGGCAGACCATGGGGGTTTCTAGGGAGAGGAAGACCTTGTCCGGACATTTTTTCCGCATGGGATAGAGGACGCCTTCCTCGGTTAAGACTATGAACTCCTTTTGGGGACTCTCGGTGCAGAATTTAATCAGTCCGCTGGTGGAGCCTATGAAATCCGCCTCGGCCAATATCTTCGGCTGGCACTCCGGGTGGGCGGCCACCACGGCCTTAGGGTGACTCGCCTTCAAGGCCCTCAGCTCCTCCAGGTTCACCCGGTGGTGGGTGGGGCAGAAGCCGGGCCAGAGTATTATTTCCGTGTCCTCCACCAGGGACTGGGCGTAGAGCGCCAGGTTGCGGTCAGGGGTCATCAGAACCCTGGGGCTGTTAAGCGATCTTAAAACAGCCACCACGTTGGCTGAGGTGCAGCATATATCCGAGATGGCCTTCACGTCCGCGGGGGAATTTACATAGGTCAAAACCGGAACATCACCCAGCTCGTCCTTTTTTTTCTGAAGATCGGAAGCGGTTATCATGTCCGCCATGGGGCAACCCGCGTCAATGTTGGCGAGGAGCACGGTCTTCTCCGGACACAATATGGAGGCGGTTTCCGCCATGAAGTGCACCCCGCAAAAGACGATAAGTTGTTTTTCCGATCTAGCGGCCTCCTGGGAGAGCCCCAGGGAGTCTCCCACGAAATCCGCGACGTCATGAATGTCCGGGACGCAGTAATAATGGGAAATTATGATAGCATCCCGCTCGCGGGCCAGCTCTCTTATGCGCTGTTTTTTTTCCTCAGACAAAATCTCACGCTCCTTAAGTCTAGAAAAGGGATAAAATTAAATGTAGCTTAAATATGTTAATAATTATAGAGGTATCTAGAATTTTCCCAGAGCTCTTTAGTCACAGCCGCAAGAGGGAGATAATTTCCCGTCGCAGCACCTGGCCCGGCCATTGGAGCAGCCGCATACACCTTTGTGGTTTGAGCAGCAACCGCTTCTGGCCACCTCACCAAAAGGTAGCCTATCACAGTCCATACTGCCTAATACATCTCCTCCGGCAGAGGGAAGCGCTGAGGAGACTCTCGATTCATAAGACAGAGAGTTACTTGATGGACTGACATAGTTTAGGGTGTGGGTCGAAAAACTTAGAGAAAGGATAAACAAGGCTATGGTGATTAGAGATTTCATTTATTACAATCCGTGTGCTTTAAAGACAACTTAAAGATATTTTCTTAAAAAGCCTTAACAATCAACACTAAAAAGGCGCTACTCCCCAGACTCCTCAACAGTTTTGACCCCTTTGGGGGTCTTGAACTGAAAGATGCCCTCCTCCAGGGAGGGGTTGGGACTGATGTAGTTTATAAAAAAGTCGGTTCTCTCGCCTGTGGCCGAGTTTATCCTGAAGCCCTGGAGCTTCTGGTCGTTGTCACAGAAGACCACTATGGTTCCTCCCCGGTCCTTGCCGTTGGGGGTGAGGGCGAAGCCCTTCATGACCCCACGGGACTCAGAGGCCGGAACCGTACTCACCTTGAAGTTCTTCCTCAGCTCATCTACCCCGTCAAAGAAGCTCATGAGGGAGTAGTACTCGGAGTCCAAATCCAGATTCCTGTACACATAGACCTGCTTCTCCCCGGGGATGTACCACCAGGCGGTGGTTCCGTCCACCACCATCTCCTCTTTGGCCGGGCTGGTCTGGTCTAAGCGTAGGTTGTAGGGCTTCCGCCAGTACAGAGTCCCCACGGCGGTCTGGGCGGCCTGGTTCTTGAAAATCGGATCCGTGGAGGGCGTAACCGTGCTCCTAATGTACTCGGCCTTAAGAGATGTCATGCCCTTGTAGCGGTTGGTAAATCCCTGGAGTATGGCCTCATCGGCCTTGGTGAGCTTGGACTGGGCTAAAGCTACGCCTTCTATGCTAAAAAAGAGCATAGACGTTAAAAACGCTAGAAACAAAGCGCTAAAAAAGAGCTTCGATTTATATGTGAGGAGCATGTGGGCTCTCCTTTCCCAAGGACGATTTTTTCTCTTTGGTTAAAAGCCTAAAAGAGGGTTTCAAAACTTTTCCACAGTGAAGCCCTGGGCCCTAAAGAGCCCGGGGACACCTCTCTCGCTTACCACGTGGCCAGCTCCCAAGACCACGAAGGTGCGGCCCTGAAGCTCCAGGTAGGGAAGGAGCCTAGTGAACATGAGCTTGTTGCGGTCATAGATGACTTTGTCCAGAAGGGGAGTGAGCTTGGGCCACCTCAGATAGGCCTCAAAAAAGGCCGCCGCGAACTCCTCCTCGTCTCCTTCCTTCCAGGCGGAGACCACCTCCCCCATGAAGTCCTCCACCTCAGAGAGCTCAATCAAAGACGATTCCAAAAGGAGCTTGGACTCCTCTTCCGTAAGATTTATAAAGAGGCTCAGCTGCTCTCCGGCGGTCTCTATGGAAAAAACCGGAAGCCCCCTCTGGCTGGAGAGCTCCTCGAAGTGCTTCTCTATGCCAAATTTACTGGAGTATCCTAGCTTGGTGAGCATGACCATGTCTATGGTGACAGCCGCGAGCCAGGGTTTCATGTTGCTTTTGGCGCCCAGTGGCAAATACTCCATGAAGGGTGCGATAAGCTCCCGCTGGCGCTCATCTAGGTGCATGTACAAGGTCTCTTTTTCCGGATAGAAACCTTTGTTGAGAACCGTCTTTAACATGGAGGGACTGTTTTCAATGGAGTCGCCCTTGAGCTCCACCACCAGCCTCTGGGCCTCATCAAAGGCCTCATAGATGGCGGGTTTCAGCGGATACATGTCCGGGGTGCCCACGTGGATGGAGCCCAGGATGTACATCTCGCCGCCCTGGGGGCTGCTAATCTTGTACAGTAGAGACGAGGAGGCCAAGGCCAAGGGCGAGAAAAGCATGAAAAAGAGCGCTAAAAACAGCGCCTTCAGCATAGTTGCCCTAAAGTGCTTGGCTATATGTTGGAATGAGGGTGTCATAGTGGATAAAAGGTGGAAGGTTAAAAAAACTGGATATTCACGAATTTTATAGAATTTTGTCTATACTTTCCTAGATTATTCGCATTTTTCCTTAAGTTTGGAGAAATCTATGGCTAAAGAAGGGCTAAATTAGAGGTCTTACCCATGTCTAGCAATAGATGATTATAGCACTTTTGAGGAGTGCTTTGCCGCCCTTCCAGAGCGCACCCAGGCCCACAAAACTTAAACATCGTGCTATAATCTCGGGAAATCCCCCAGGATCTGCCGCGAGCGCCACAGGCGCCCGCGGATTTCTTGGGTTTTTACCAAAACCCACAGCTCTAAGCTTTCACTCCCAAGAGCCTCTTACAAGCTAAAAAGGGCTCTTAAGGCCTAGAGGACTAGTTATCCGTAGGATTATAAGGCCTATGGAGGCGAAACCCGGATCTATAAGGATGCCATAAAGATGCGCACCGATGACTATAAAAACGCCATAACCCTCGCCCAGAAGGATCTCTCCCAGAGGGATCCCAAGGAAGTGGCCTCCATGGGAGGCGCCGAGTTTCATGAAAGCTTCATGGAGTTCGAGTATATCCACGCTAAGACCAGGATAAGCTTCCCTCTCTGGGAGGTGTCCTACTCCCCTCCCAAGGACCAAGACGAGTATCCCCTAACTGACCAGGTGCTGGTCTTGCACTACTTCCAGGGCGCCAAAAACCTGCCCCTCACGGGTGAGCTCATGGCCTATCGCCAGATACCCGGGGGCGAGTTCTACAACGACGCCTTCAGGCGCCGGGCCGAGGCGCCCTTGGCGGCTGTCTTCGGGGGCAAGCCGGGCTTACTCACCCAGGCCTCCGAGATATTAGGCGGCACCAGCCAGTCGGGCTACGGCGACGAGGCGGCCATCTTCCGGGTCTTTCCCCACATAGACATCTTGGTGATGATCTACCACCAGGACGAGGAATTCGAATCCTACGGCCAAGTACTCTTTGATAGAGTGATAGGCCAGTACCTAACCACCGAGGACATCTCCTGGCTAGGATCGGCCGTGGTCTACCGCCTCATGGGCATTGCCAAGGGATTGTAGAAAAAAAACTTTCCTCTTACCCTCCAAAAAAAATTTTTATCCCTCTAAAGTCGGCCCCGGTTAAGGCTTTCCGCGTTCCGCGGAAGGCCGCGGGGCTAATTTTTCCCTCCATGACCCCTTGACCTGGGGCCTCCTCGTTCTTACTTTATCTATAGGGCTATCTGTGAGCACTTTCAGCTCATAAGAGCCCGTTTAATTTTCCCATGTAAAACCAAAAAACACCTGGAGTATCCCATGAAAATAGCCATATCAGGAAAAGGCGGGGTCGGCAAGACCACGCTGGCCGCCACCTTGGCCTATCTCTTCAAGGAAAAGGGCCAGAAGGTCCTGGCCATAGACGCGGATCCCGACGCCAATTTGGCCGGAGCCTTGGGCTTCAAGGACATACAGGGCCTCACCCCCATATCCGAGATGAAAGAGCTGGTGGCGGAGCGCACCGGCTCGGAACCTGGCTCCTACGGTACCTTTTTTTCCATCAACCCCAAAGTGGACGACCTGCCCGACACCCTGGCCAAAGAGATCAACGGCATAAAGTTCATGACCCTAGGCGGCGTAAAAAAGGGCGGAGGCGGTTGCATCTGCCCGGAGAGCGTCATGCTCAAGAGCATCATCATGAACCTGGTTCTAGCCCGCGACGAGGTGGTTATCATGGACATGGAGGCCGGACTCGAGCATCTGGGCCGGGCCACCAGCACCGGGGTGGACGCCATCATAGTGGTGGCCGAGCCAGGCCAGCGCTCCTTGGAAACCGTGCGGGCCGTTAAACGCCTGGCGGGCGATCTGCGCATAAAGCGCGTAGCCGTGGTGGGAAACAAGATCCACTCCAAATCCGACGAGGAGTTTATAGCCCAGAACGTTGACGGCTTGGAGGTCCTAGGATTCATTCCCTACGCGGAATCTATAATCGAGGCCGACCGCCTGGGAGAGGCGGTGTTTACCCACTCACCGGAGGCGGTGGAGGCGACCAGGGGGATCTTCAAAAAACTCATGCGGGAGTAGCGCAAATATTTTTCCCGCTCTTTTACTCCAAAAACCTTAAGGTAAGATTTGCGATTAGTATTGATTTCCGATTAATTGATATTTGCAATATATGAATGCTCTTTACACAGGCAAATACCCCTATGCTTTAAGATAGTGGCATTTTAAATATAGCTAGCAAGAAATGCCGTATCTCCTAAGGAACCTAGTTTTTTTTGGGCTATGTTTTAGAGTATTCATGAACCTTAGAGATGTTTTTTTCATGAAATTTTTGCCCATTTTTTTTTCACTTCCAAATTTCATGACAATTTTTATAGACACTTTTTCCTTTAAGAGAGGGGGTGCCAGGCACCCCCTTCTTTCCGCAAATGCCCCCGCAATATTCACGAATATTGTGGGCTTTAGGCCCAAGCACTTCCCAAACCATTATGACTCTTGAAGAAAAAATTTTTTTTCTCAAAGGGACGATTATTTAGCAAAGTAAAATTTACATATCTCCCCAAGACCCAAAGCACATATGCTTTTCCCTATGCTACAACCAACAAATCCTAAAAAGGCTCTCAAGACATGCGCTATAATAGAGTTACAACACTACCTAGCTCATAAGCCCTAGCTCAAAAGCCAAAGGGCAACTAGCCACTGATTATTTTCCATATTTAAAAGCATTTCCAAAATCCAAGGAACGCCAACTCACCATGAGCCAAGACAGTCCATTTTCTAGAAGACGCAAAGACCTCACCAGCAGGGAGAAAACGGATCTGCGCCCTCCTTTCGCCATAGACTGCGACCGCATCCTCCACTCCCTGGCCTATACCCGCTATATAGATAAAACCCAGGTCTTCTATCTCTTAAGAAACGATCACGTGACCCACAGAGTGCTCCACGTGCAGTTGGTCTCCCGCATTGCCCGCACCATTGGGCAAAAACTCGGGCTCGATTTAGATCTTATTGAGGCGGCCGCCCTGGGTCACGACCTAGGTCACGTGCCCTTCGGGCACGACGGGGAGCACTTTTTAGCCGAGCTCTGTAAGGAGCACCATATAGGCGGAAAGAGCGGTTTTTCCCACGCGGTCATGTCGCTTCGTTTCCTGGAGAGGCTAGAGAAGCACGGAAGGGGCCTCAACCTCACCCTGGGCGTCTTGGATGCCATACTCTGCCATGACGGGGAATCGGATTTTTCCCAGATATCACCAAATGGAGAGCCAACATTCGCGGAACTGGACAGGAGGATAGAGCTTAGAACCGAGAGCCCTTCAGCCTTTGTGGCTCCCATGACCGGAGAGGGCTGCGTGGTAAGGCTATCTGACTCCATAAGCTATGTGGGAAGGGACCTGGAAGATGCCGTGCGCCTGGGAATTGTGGACCGCGCGCGCATTCCCCAAGAGGTCGCCGAGATTATAGGCTCCACCAACGGAACAATAGTCTACAAGCTGGTGGAGGATCTCTTGCGCAACACTAAAACAAAGGAAGGAATATACGGATTCTCCAAAACAGTGGGAAATGCCCTAATCAGCCTTAAGAACTTCAACAGGGAGCATATATATTACAATCCCTTGGTGAAGAGGGACTCAGACAAGATTAAAATGCTCTTCCGCTACTTTTTTGAAACTTTCACTTCTGACTTTGAGAGAATAAACGGCCCCCAGAACCTTAGGCTCAGGCATTTCGTGGAGCAGATGGATGAGGCTTACGTTAAAGATACCTTACCCGCTGAAAAGGCCAGGGACTTCATTGCCGGCATGACTGATGACTTTTTCTGCAACATGGCGAAAGAGTTACTTATACCAACTGTCAATTCAGATTTATTTAAAATGGATCTCTAGGGATTGTTGCGTAATTTCCCTTAATTTTTCTTTCAGATAGAGAAGACCTTATCCATTTTGCGAGCTTGTCTGCTTTTCTAGGGAATAATTTCTAAAGTGCTTGAAACACACATGCAACAGAAAGATTTTGGCGATTTATTCAAAATTTGCTCTTTGCTCATCCATTAAGCTTGCTTTAGCGTTATTCCAGAGGCGCCTTTAAACAGTTGTTAGCATATATATAGTAGTTTTATCATATCTATACTATATATTGTAGTTTTTTATTAAAAGACCTTGTTATTTGCGTCCCTTTAGGCCTTTTTGTCTCTATCCGTGACTCGTGGCCATGCAAGCATTTTTTTGCAAGTTAAAAATTCTTGATTCCACCAGCTCCAGGCCCGCTTTCATTGTGATTGGGAAAGGCCTTGGGCTCATTTTGTGCTAAAATTCATTTGGGCTTATTTTCCTGGTAAATTCTCTAGAGATTTTTGATTTAAGTACGCTTTTGTCGCTTTTAAACCTTTAAACCCATGGCCTTTTAAAATCCTTTGCCCTTGGCCCTTAAAAATAGGCCAAAAAAACAAAATTGAAGCTATAAACCATGAAAACTATAACGATAGACAAAGTAAAGCTAGGCCCAGAGGCGCCATTTCTGTTAATAGCTGGCCCCTGCGTCATCGAAAGTTTGGATAACCTTAGGGAAACGGCCGCTGGCCTAAAAGAGATAACCGACAAGCTGGGAGTGGGGCTTCTCTTCAAGTCCAGCTTCGACAAGGCCAACCGCTCCTCCCTTACCTCCTTTAGGGGGCCTGGCCTCAAAAAAGGCCTGGATCTCTTGGAAAAGATCAAGACCGAGTTCGAAATCCCCGTGCTCTCGGATATCCATGAGGTAGCCCAGGTGGAGAGCTGCTCCAAGGTGCTCGATTGCCTCCAGATACCGGCCTTCCTGGCCAGGCAGACCGACCTCCTGGTGGCGGCGG
Organism: Deltaproteobacteria bacterium; assembly: GCA_031278795.1. The sequence continues at coordinate 12,532 of JAITJT010000015.1, forward strand.
CTAGGTCCGGGCTTCCCATCAACATCAAGAAAGGCCAGTTCATGGCGCCCTCGGACATGGGCTACGCCGTGGAAAAGATGGTGGCCCAGGGTGATTTCGCGGGCCTTTCCCTCTGTGAGAGGGGAAGCTGCTTTGGCTACCACAACCTGGTGGTGGACATGCGCTCGCTGGTGGTTATGCGCACCTTTGGCTGGCCCATAGTCTTTGACGCCACCCACTCGGTGCAGCTGCCGGCCGCCTTGGACGGCCAGTCCGGAGGCGAGAGAGAGTACGTGCCCTACTTGTCGGCCGCGGCCGTGGCCGTGGGAGTCGACGGCATCTTTATGGAGACCCATCCGGACCCTTCCAAGGCCCTCTGCGATGGGCCCAACCAATGGCCCCTTGGTAAACTGGAGCCGCTTTTGAAACATCTTTTAAACATCCGAAAGGCTAGGGACAATTTTGATGAAGAATTCCAGGTATGACACAGTGAAAGACCCAATGTTCAAAGACATCAAATGGTTTGGTTTCGACGTAGACGGGGTCATGACAGACGGAGGCATAATCCTCCAAGACGATATGGTTGAGGCCAAGCGCTTCCACAGCCGCGATGGCCACGCTATCAAACTTTTAGGCCGCTCCGGCATGAAGGTGGCCATAATCACCGGAAGACAGAGCAAGGTGGTGGAGCATAGGGCCAAGGAGCTAAGAATCACCGAGCTCTACCAGAACTACCCCGATAAACTCCAGATATACCTGGATATCCTCCAAAAAGAGGGCCTCACCCCGGCCGAGACGGCCTTCATGGGAGACGACATAGTGGATCTACCCATCTTGATCCGCTGCGGCCTCCCCATCTGCCCCTCGGACGCTGTCCCCGAGGTCAAGAGGGAATGCCTATATGTTACCCCCTCCAGGGGCGGACACGGCGCCGTGCGCGAGGCCGTGGAATACTTCCTCAAGGCCCGCGGCCTCTGGGAGGCCGTGCTTGAGCGTTATCTAAGCTAAAAAAAATGACCTTAACCACCAAGTCGCCTGAAACACTACCAGTTGGCGCCACACCTCAAGAAGAGAACGCCCAGGGCGAAGCCCTGGGCGTATCTCTTGAGAGTGCCCCGGAAGGCGACAGTTCCACACATATTGAGGATAAGCCTCCTAACTCACCAGATACTCCGGAAAACTCCCCTGATGAGCCCACAGCACCCGCCCCGGACAAACGCTTGGAGGGCTTAAGGAAGAAGGCCGCCATGCTTCCGGCCTCGGCCGGGGTCTATCTCATGAAGGATAAGACCGGAAAGGTGATCTACGTGGGAAAGGCCAAGCTCCTTCCCAAGAGAGTTGTTAGCTATTTCCAGAAAAACCAGCCCAGCGCCCGCATAGCCTTAATGGTCGCGCAGGTTAATACCTTCGACTTTGTGGTGACCACAACTGAAAAAGAGGCCCTGCTACTGGAAAACAGCCTCATCAAGAAGCACAGGCCCAAGTACAACGTCAACCTATCTGACGACAAGACCTACCCCTCCATACGCTTAAGCCAGAAAGATCCCTTTCCCAGGCTCGAGATAGTGAGGCGTCCCGCCCGGGACGGCTCGGTCATCTACGGGCCCTTCCCATCCTCCGGGGCCCTAAAGGAGACGTTGCGCATAGTTAACCGCCTCTTCCCCTTAAGAAGATGCCACCGGGAGGATGTGAAGAAGATAGACAGGCCCTGCCTCAACTACCAGATAGGCATCTGCATGGGGCCCTGCCGTCCGGAGGTGACTCCTTCCGAGTACAAGGAGCTAACCGACGAGGTGAGGTTGTTCTTCCAAGGGAAGAACAAGGAGCTGAAAAAAGAGCTCACCTCCCTTATGAAGAAGAAGGCCAAAGAACACGACTACGAGGGGGCGGCGGTTCTAAGGGACAGGCTCTATGACCTGGATAAGACTTTGGAGAGGCAGATTGTCACAAGCTTCGAGGAGAGCGACCTGGACGTCTGGGCCCTCGTCCAGATGACTGGTCTCACCTGCGGGGCTGTCCTCAACATCCGCCAAGGGGCCTTAAGCGGTTGCCATCCATTATTTGCCAAAGGAACCGTACTCGCGGATGAGGGCGACTACGAGGCCCAGGCGCTTCTTAGCTTAATTAGCCAGTACTATGACGCTAAGACTCCCATACCACCGGAGATCCTGGTGCCGGCCCTCCCCAAAGGCGACGACGAGCGGATAACCCTGGAGTTTCTTAGGTCCCTTTCCGGAAAGAAGGTGTCTTTCGTGGTTCCCAAAAAAGGCCCCAGGCTCAAGCTCCTGGATCTGGCCAGGGAAAACGCCAAGGCTATCTTAGAGGAAAGACTCGCCATGATGACCAAAACCACGGGCGCCATGGCTGAGCTGAAAAACCGCCTACATCTTCCCAAGGTGCCTAGAAGGATAGAGTGCTTCGACCTGGCGCACATGCAGGGCGAGGCCAATGTCTCCGGCATGGTGGTCATGGAGGAGGGTGAGTTCAAGAAGTCCCAGTACCGCAAGTTCAAGATTAAGGAAGCCAAGGGCGGTGACGACTACGAGGGCATGCGGGAGGTTATCCGCCGCCGCTTCGCCCATGACAAGGAACCTGACAAGTGGCCGCCTCCGGATCTCCTACTCCTCGATGGCGGTAGGGGCCAGATAACAGCGGCTCTTAAGGCCTTTACGGATCTAGGAATTGAGCCCCCGCCCATGGCGGGTATAGCCAAAGACAGGGACAACAAGGGCCCGGACAGGATATTTCTTCCTGGACGCAAGAACCCAGCAGATCTTAAGCCCGGCTCCGCCGGGCTGATAATACTATCCAAGCTCCGGGACGAGGCCCACCGTTTCTCGCGTACCTACCACCACCATCTCATGACCAAGGACATGCTCACGAGCATCTACTCCGGAATCCCGGGGCTTGGCCCCAAGCGGGAAAAGGCCCTGGAGAAGAAATTCCCCACGCTCGCGGAACTAAGAGAGGCGACAGACGAGGAAATCATCAAAGTGGCGCACATTAACCAAGAGAGCATTTCCCTGCTTAGAAAAAAGATCGCAGATCTCTTGGAAAACAAAAAAGCCCAAGATGCTTGATAGCTAAGCTAAACCAACTTGATCATGAAATTTCTCTTTACAGTATATCACTAAACATAAACTTTTACTATATATTGCAAGAGGCCGCGCCCTAAAAGGAACGCGGCCTCTTACTGTCAATTAGCTAAAACGTTAGTGAAGTGAATAGAAGAAAATCAGAACATGTTCTTAAAGCCAAAAGGCCATTGCGATTGTGAAGTGAAAGCAAATATTAAGAGCATGTTCTTAAGGCTAATGCGATTGTGAAGTGAATAGGAAATAACTAGAACGTAAACTTAAGGCCAATGGAACCGGTGATGCCCCTCCTCGCACCGCCGTATCCCTGAACGCCAATATTAATGGCGACTTTTTCACTGGGAAGGACAAGCAAACCAAGTTCGCCCACGAAGGATCCACCTGAGGCGTCAGGCTTGGGTAGCTCGAGTCCGTAGGCAGTGGCCTTGACCTTCCCGGCCATCTCATGCTCGTAGGCCACGCCGAAATATGGTTTGAATTTCTCAGGGCCGTTGAGGGTTAACCTCACTCCGCCCCTTAGCCTGTGGGAGTTGACGTCGTCAAAGGTGATTAGATCGCCTGTGGCAAGCCTCACCGTGTCGCCTTCCTGGAATGTCCAGAAATATTTGGCGTAGACGTCGAGGAGATATTTCTCATCAAAGTTAAAGGTGTATCCTGCTCCCAAATGGAGGCCGTAGTAGTTGCTCTTGGTCTCATAGTGGAAGATTGTCTCGTTGCCGTTGACGGAATTGAATTTATTTTTAACCCCTCCAACGCGTCCGCTGAACTCCAGATGGAAATTGCCTCTCATGCCCCTTTGGAAGTCCAACCTCACCAAGATGCCGGCTCCGCCGTAATTTATGTCACCCTTCCCCTCCACGGTGAAGTCAGTGAAACTGTTGTAGGTATCATATTTGCCGTTTCCAGCCTCGCCAAAAACGCCGATAGTCATGTCGAGAGCGTCCCAGTGTACATAGGCGCTAACGCCTATCATTCCGGAGAAGCTTGACACGTCCACGTGCGATCCCGTGTCATAGCGAACCTTGCCGCCGTAGGCTGTACCGAAGACCGCCACACGGGAATCATCACCGTAGATAGTCGATCCCCTCACCGCCTCTTGCGCGCTGTCCATGCCTTGGCTCGCCACAAAGTCGAAGCTGTTGACTAATAGACCCATGCTCCCAAAAAAGGCCTCGGAAAGAGCCTTTGTCGCCTCATCCAACTCAAGCCCCTGAACCGTGGCCTTCAAGTCGTTTCCCACCACCGTGATGAGGAGGTCGTATCTTAACATCCTACCCTGCAAGCCGGAGATCCTGTTGTCGGTGGTCGTGAAGGTACCTGTCATGCTTGTCGCTCTTATAAGGTTTATGGTGTCTCCAACCTTTAGAGAGGGACTAGCCCCGCCCGCCATGACAAACTCGGTGACCTGGGAAGGTTCAGCAACCGTTCCAAAAATCACATTGTTCGCGTATATTACGACGTCGTTATTCACCAGGGGCCTATCAACGCGAAACGCGAAATACTGAAAATTCTGTATCAGCTGGATGGGACTGGCCGCGGTCGTTCCAGTGCCTCTGTAATTATCGAAGACCAAAAAGTTACCGGCTAGAACGTTTGATGTGCCTCCTAACGCAATACCGCCATACACATTTGCGGCTGTCAACACAGGGTTCCCACTCAAGATGATCATGTTGTCGTTGGCCACGCCAGTTGCCCCAGTGTTCATCAATTGCCCACCAATAATATTTAAGCCTATGGTTCCCCCGGAGATTACCACCAGGTTATTGGACGCGTTTCCCGCGGCCGCGTAAGTGCGTCCACCAATTACGTCGGACGCTATGGTACCGCCAAAGATATACGCCATGTTGTTACGGGCGTCATTCCCTTCGCTATTGCCGCTTACCACCGATCCGCCTAAGGTGCCACCATAAATCTCCACTAAGTTAAAGTTGGCCACACCGCCCGTAGCAATTTTGACAAGTCCGCCATAGACCGTGCCACCTACTGTCCCATCATGGATTGTCACCATGTTGTAGGTAGCGGTGCCGTGGGTTGTACCACCACCTATGACCTGATATCCCACGGTACCGTTATACATAACGACCGCGTTTCTGGTGACATTACCGGAACCGGCCCCTGACGCGCTCACACCGCCAACTAAACTGCCCGTGCCGCTACCTCCCACCGTTCCGGAATTCATTATTATAGCGTTTCCGGTCGCATCATGGTTATGCGCGGCGCCCACAGCGTAACCTCCGCCTATGAAGCTTGAATTGATTGTCGTTGTACCCAGATCCAAGGTAATGGTGTTTCCGTTCACCGCCCCCGCGGCCAGGCCGGGGACGCTCACTATACCGGCTCCGGTTCCAGTTGTGTTGCCAAGTGGATCTGGCGTCGCGCCCAAGAGAAAAGGGGCGAGCGTCGCGTCATATAAAATCACTTTTGTACCAATGTCAGCTGCCGATTGAACCATAATTTCGGCGGCGCCTGCACTAACTACAAAAAAGGAAAACACCGCGATTGTCACTGTTATTAAGCAAATTGCGCAATTTATCATCAATTTACGTAAGGCGTGTGAGTATTTCATACCCGTGATCCTCCTTGTTGGAAGCTTAAATTTACTAGCAAATATGTGATAAACATATTATTTTCATGGAAAATGCCATGCATTTCCATGCGCCCAAGTCAAAACAAAAACTAAGTCTCAAAATGTTTTAAGATTAGCAGATAGTCTATTTGTACATATTTTTATCTACGAAACTTTTCTCTAACATGAACGTTTATGTAAGCATTTCGCGAAAAAGGCCTTTGCATAAAGACTTTCTTAATTTGCAAAGTTTCTCTCTCTTAAATTTCATATTAAAAAAACGAATTTTTTAAATGAAACTATCTATAAAAGGAATCTGGGAGGATTAAACTCTTTAATGGTTAATTTGCGCCTCTTCTCTGCCCAAAAATAGCGCTTATACAGCTCTTTCACGGCTTCCCCATGAAATCAGCAACAATCTCGATTTCTTTTGTGTTGATTTTTTTCTAAGCACCAAAATTCGCCAAAACAAATGATTTTTGGCGAAACACCGTATGTTTCATGCTCTCGCGGATCAAGAAACTTTTTATTGAACCATATTAATCTATTTTTATCTTGAGATTTAATGATCCAAATCAATTTTATGAATATTTTAACGCTATTTTTATAAAAAAATTGAGCCAACAATTATTTTGACTTAATTATCCATAAAATTTTTTTTTAAAAGCCTTATACTACAAGGCTTTTCAATTTGGTTTTCTGAAATAGATTAAACGCAAATGACTTTAAAAATTATTTCTTTTTATTTTTAGAAATAAATTTCCGCGATATTTTTCTATCTTTCTAGATGCCACGTTTAATCTTGCCTTTCAAAATCTTTCTCTTAAAAAGTCCCCCTTCTACATGCGATCACTCTTAGCCCATGCTGATATAATCTCCAAACGATAAGAAACAATACGCATTTCAAAGTAATGGCCTACAAAACCATGTATTTCAAAGGCTCAAGATCAAAAAAATCCCTCTCCATTTTAGAAAAGGGACTCTTCCATAATCATTCGCTAACATTTTTCATAAATTTTTTATGCTTCTTTAAATCATCCTATACTCCATAGTTTTCACGACTAATCCTAGGCCTTTTTCATTTCCCTCTTTTAAGGGCTTTAGTAATAGCCTTAGCGATACGTACTTCCTACGGAAAGCCCTTTGTGACATAAGACACAAAAAAAAGACCCCTTTCAAGATGGAAAGAGGTCTAAAAGATTTTTTTTGAGCCAAAATTCAGGCGTAGATGGGATAGAGCAGTCCGTCTCCTTCAATCTTCTTGTGGGGGCAACCCGTGGTCGAGAGGGGTTTAAGGTCCATTATGGCCTCCGCCGACTCCTCCACCAGGGCCTTGGCGGCCACCACGTTCAATTTGAGAGGGACCTCGTTTTTAACGGCGCTTTTCCGCTTAAGTGAGTCCGAGAGTATGAGACTCTCGGAGGAGGCCTTCTTCTTATCACCATCGCCCTTGACCTTTCCCTCGCCTTGGGAGTCCTCCACCAAATCCTTGATGGGGGGACGGTACTCGGGTTTTGGGTAAAGGGGTCCCACGCGACCGGTTGTGTTGTAGGTGTTTCTATTTTCTACCTGCACGTGAGATACCCGCTATTTCAAGTTGGGTTGTGTATCTTAGACAAAATCTCCCCTTTTGAACTTAAGGGCCTCCACGGCCGCGATGGTGGCGGTCTCGGAGCTTATGTCCTTAAGGGGATCGTCTTTGTTGAGGCCAAGGCTCAGGGAGTTCAAAGAATCTGCTGAGAGAGAGAGCTCGTCGGCCAAGGGGGCCAGATCCTTGAGGGTGGTGGCGGGATCGCCTAAGGCGATGGCGTAGTCCTCAAGAAGACTCAAGGTCTCCTCCACCTGCTTGGCCGCCTCCTCAGGGGTCAGCTTGGTGGTCTCAGTTCCAAGCTTGAGCCGGGTCAGCTGCAGCTGGGCCAGGCTGTCCTGGGTGAGTAGCTGAGCGCTGGAGTTTAGCTCACTCTGGCTTAGATTTCCCTCGGAGAGGCCCGTGGTCACCGTCTTCATGGCGGAGTTGGCGTTCTCCATAAGGGCGGCAAAATCTTCCTCCGTGGAGGTCTTGGGGGCGCCGGTGACGCTGTCGCTTTTGGGACGGAGGAATACTGCATCGGTTGGGTAGGTGTCTATTTTCATGGTGGATCCTTGAAAAATCTCGGCTGGGCCGGTTTTTTTGGCTCTCTTCCTTGAGGATGGTAAATACTTGGGGCGTGGCGCCTTTTTCCTCATCGCCACGGCCGCGGAAATATTGAGCAAGATTGAGGCCAATAAATATGCTTTTGCGGCCTTTTTCCCTACTCATCCTAGATCTCTTAAAGAGCTTTAGTCCCTCTCAAATTGAACTCTCGCGCCCTCCTAGAGCTCAAGCTCTCGGATTCAAATGCATAATCTTGGCCAAATAGCTAAGGGGTTTCCATAAGACGCGAAAAACCCCCGCTTGAGGCTTATCATCAAGAGGGGGTTTTCTAATTTTCTTCCATGGTCGGGACAACTGGATTTGAACCAGCGGCCCCTGCGTCCCGAACGCAGTGCTCTACCAGGCTGAGCTATGTCCCGTTAACGTAAAAGGAGGGCGAGCTCTCTTTTTTAGTCTAGGAACTATAAGGGTTTTATAGGGTATTTGTCAAGAAAAAAGAACTTGTAGGGGCTTATGGATGATAGGGGTAAGAGTGGGTTTTTTAGGGGGTGAAGTCGAAGTCCTCGGGCCTTAGGGACCTCTTCCGGATGGTCTCCCGGGAAAATGACAGGGAGTCTCCTTCAGCCCAGTCCGGAAGGGAGAGTATGCGGCGGTTGAGGTACTTGAGCCAGGGTCTCTGGTGGGGGAGGCGGTACTCCGGGAAGATGTCTGGATCCGTGGGGTCGTAGGGCTTCAGGCGCCTGGTGAGGGGAATGCTCTCCTTAAGCTCCACCGCCTTGTTCTTCTGCCAAACCTTGGGGTTCTCGATAACCGGGTCGTCCTGGAAGAGATAGCGGCGCATGCCCACATTGGCGATGATGGCGACGGCCACCATGGTGACCAGTAGCGAGGTGCCTCCGTAGCTCACAAAGGGAAGAGGTATCCCCACCACCGGGAATAGGCCAGTTACCATGAGGATGTTTATGAGCATCTGCCAGAATATAAGAGAGGTAAGCCCCAAGGTTAAGAGCTTTCCAAAGGTGTCTTTACTTCTGCGGATTATGCCAAAGGCCGCGGTGAAGAGGCAGTAGAAGAGAGAGAGCACTATGGTCGCGCCCAAGAAGCCCCACTCCTCAGATAGGGCTGAGAAGGCGAAGTCCGTCTTGGGGGCGGGGAGGAAGCCGTATTTCTGCTGAGTGCCTCCGTGGAAGCCCCTTCCCAATATCTTTCCCGATCCAATGGCGCTCTTGGACTGGATTATCTGCCAGCCCTTGCCGTTGTGGTCATCTTCCGGGTTTTTGTGGGTAAATACCCTCTCCAGCTGGTAGCCCCTGATTATCTCCTTTTCCTGGAGGAACTGGAAGCCACCTAGACAAGTCATCCAGATTATGGAAGCGGCTAAGAGCCCCACTGTGGTAAGTATCAAGGATTTGCGGAGCCGCACGAAGAGGAAGAGGGGAAATACCGTGAAGAGTAGGAGGCCGGAGGTGCCCAAATCAGGCTGCATGATGATGAAGCCAAAGGGGATGCCGATTAGAATCAGTGGCGGGATGAAGCCTAGAATGGTTAAACCGTTCTTGGCTATCTCCTTGCGGGAGAAATAGGCGGCTAAAACTACCACCAGCATGGGTTTAACAAACTCTGAAGGCTGGAAGCGCAGAGGCCCAATGAAGAGCCAGCGGGTGGCGCCCCCGGCTGTATGCCCAATGAGTTCCACCAGCAAGAGGAGGCCAATACCCAAGACATAGATATAGATGGAGACCTTTTGTAGGAGTCCGTAGTCAAAGAAGAGGATAAGTAGAGAGCACACCAAGCCTATTCCAAAAAATGAAAGCTGCTTGATGAACTCCTGGGTGTTGTCCTGGCCCTGGATGGAGGTCCCCAAGGAGACGCTATATAGGTTTATGAGCCCAATGGCCACCAGGGCCAGCATGCTCAAGATGAGTGGCCAGCTGAAGTTTTCCAGGAGCCTCCTGTCTAGGGAGAAACGTTTCCTCTTCACAGATCCCCCTTCCACAGGGTAGGTTTGTCCGGCTGCGCCTGAAACGGCGGAAGAACCTTCGTGTCTATACTCTTATCGAACCAAGCCGCCAAAACCTTACCCGCGATGGGCGCGGCGTTGGCGCCGCCACCTCCGGAGTGCTCCAGTAACACGGTCACCACCACCTCCGGCTTGTCAGCCGGAGCGTAGGAGGTGTACCAGGCGTGGTCACGGTACTTATAGGGCCTCCCAGACGCGGTGTAGCCTTGGAAACGCTTGAGGCTAACCACCTGGGAGGTGCCGGTCTTACCGGCCACCCTGACGCCAGCCACCTGGGCCCGTCTTCCTGTACCTCCTGGGTCGTTCACCACACCTTCCATTCCTTTCCTGACCTTCTCCACATAGTCGGGATTGAAATCCAAGGTGTTGATCACCTCGGGCTCGTTCCGACTCACTAGCCTTCCCTCGAAATCCACTATCTCTTTCACCAGATGCGGGCGCATGAGCCTCCCGCCGTTGGCGGCCACGGCCGTGTACTGGGCCACCTGTAAAGGTGTGGCCAGTAAATAGCCTTGCCCAATGGATACCGGAAGGGTCTCTCCCCCGTTCCAGGGGGCCTTGAAGCGCCTTAGCTTCCAGTCCTGGTCCGGGACCAGTCCCAGCCTCTCGGTTAGGAGGTCCACACCCAAGGTGCGCCCAGACCAAAAAACTGCCTAACCCTCTTGGCTATGCGGTCCACCCCCATGCGGCGCCCCACCTCGTAGTAGTACACGTCGCAGGACTCTTTAAGGGACCTATGCAAATTCACCGCGCCGTGGCCGCGGCGGTTCCAGCAGCCAAAGACGTGGTTACCCATCCTCAAGCCCCCGCCGCAGTGGAAGACCGTCTCCGGGGTGATTACCCCCTCGGCCAAGGCCGAGAGCGATAGGGCAATCTTAAAGGTGGAGCCAGGGGGGTACTGCCCGCCCACCGCGCGGTTCTCCATGGGGTGGAAGGGGTCCTCCATAAGGGAGCGCCAGCGCTCCTTGGATACCCCTCCGGTGAAATCGTCCAGGTTGTAGTAGGGGCTGGACGCCAGGGCCAGGATCTCAAAATTATTGGGGTCCATGACCACTATGGCTCCGGCCTTCTCAGCCAAGAGCGCCTGGGCCACCCGCTGCATGCGGCTGTCTATGGTCAAGACCACGTTGTGGCCAGGGGTGGGGAACTCGCTCTCCAGCTCCTCTAAGAGTCTCCCCTTGGAGTCCACGGTCATGAGCCTCTGGCCCTTCTTCCCCTGCAGGAAGGAGTCCATGCTCTGCTCAATCCCTGTCTGCCCTATTAGATCGCCCGGGCTAAGTCCGGAGAAGCGCTCGGTCTCCAGCTGGGCCTTGGATATCTCACCCAAATAACCAATCACGTGGGGGGCGAAACTCCCTGACAGGGGCTTTCGCATGCTGCTTACCCTAACGGTAAGCCCTAGGAAGCTGTAGCGCCTGGTTTCCAGAAGCGCCAAATCCGCCCGATTAAGGTCATTAATCCATACCCCGGGCTCATAGATGCTGTTGCGTTTTAGTTGGGCGAAACGCCGCTCCAGGTCGGCCGGGTCGCGGCTCAATAGGGAACCTAATCTCCTTGAAAGATCCTCCACGTTTCCCTGGTCGCCCACCTCCTTGGGGGTGACCAGAAGCTCATAGCTTACTGAATTATCTACCAGAATTCTGCCGTCTCTGTCCTTGATTAGACCGCGCGTTGTAGGGATATGCGTAAATCTTGTATGGTTGGTCTCACTCTTCTGGAGGTACTCGTCCCCCATGGCCACCTGGAGTATCCAGAGCCTACCCACTATGACCGCAAAGGCCACAATCAAGACCACGTGGATCCAGAAGAACCTCCTGGAGTCCCCGGCCCTGTCCTTCTCTTTGGAACCCTCCTCCCAGGGCATCTTAGTCCCCCCTGGCGGTCAGCCCATCCAGAAACCAAAAGGCTACAGGAGCGGCTAGTGCTGTGAGAACACCTTGAGCACAATATATGGAAAAATAGTGCGATATCACATCAAAAGGTAAATTTCCGTAACTAATATATATCAATAAGGGATAGATTGCAAGATTTGATAGCGAAAAAATAAAAAAACTTAGACACATTATATAGAAGTTGCTAGCAAACTCTAACACTCTAGAGAGTAGATTAACCACGAAGGCCAATAGAACCAAGTTTAGAGGCATTATTCCCGGTGGTGCTAGTGACAGGGAATCTAGAAAAAATCCTAAAATAAATAGCGACAAAGTGGAGATGAAGAGATCCGTGCGCAGGGCCACCCAGAGGGTTAAAAGAATCAATATATCCGGAAAATACACCAGCCCGCTGAAGCGGGCCTTGAAGGCCGCGTAAAAAAAGTTGAGTATGAGCCCCAGGGCCATCACCAGGACCACTCCGCCTGGGGAGGGCCTCTCGTGGACCCTAGTTCTGGAGGCTCCATAGCTCATGGATGGCACCTTGGTCACTCCCTTTTGGGGGCGCCCTTCTCATAGAGGGACCTAACGTTGGGGGCCACACCCATCCAGTCCAAGGGGGCCGGGGCATCTAGTAGGATAAGCACCTCCTCCAGGGAACCAAAATCCACGGCCGGGCTCACCAAGGCGTGCATGAAAAAGCCCATGCTCATCTTGTCGACGAATGTTACGGTTCCCAAGGGGATGCCCGGCGGAAAGATGCCGTCCAGGCCCGAGGTGACTAAACTATCCCCCACCCGCACGTCCTCGGCCTTCTGGACGTACTCAAGTCCTAGCCTATCGGTTCCGGTTCCGGCCATGAGGCCGTTTACCCGGTTTCTCTGAATGAGGGAGTCCACCGCGCTGGAGAGGTCCGTAATTAGGAGGACCCTGGCGTAATGAGGGGAGAGCTCACAGATGCGGCCCACGGCCCCCAGGGGGCTAATTACCGCGCTCTCCATCAACAGACCGTCCGCGGCACCGGCGGCTATTATTATGGAGCGAAAATATGGTGTGGGATCCTTAGCCAGCACCTTGGCCGTGAGGAAGCGCCCGGGTGCCCGGTCTCTATACGAGAGGATCTCCCTGAGCCTCCCGTTTTCCATTCTCATCTCAGTTAGCTCACCTTGCAGCTGGCCCTTTTGGGCCAGCTGCCTCTTGAGGTTCTGGTTCTCCTCTTTCACATCCACCAGCTGGAAGTAGTCCTGCCACAGATCCTCCACAAAACCCGCCAAACCCGAGGTGACTGAGGAGAGCGGCCCGGCCGCCTCCAAAGAAGCGGAACCAAAGACGGATCCCTTAGAGCTTCCCGGGCTGAAGATAAAAAAGGACAATATGGCGAGCGACACCAATACCAAGATGAGGGGTAGGGCTGTTTTAAGGGTTTTTCCGCGCATAAGACCAGTGGGAGCATGAGGCTCAGCTTAAAATATAAAAAACCGCCGGGCAAAAAAATCTTCCCCGCGGGCATCCACCCTTGCCCACAGCGTTTTGCGCACCCGCCGCATCCAAAAGGGAGGGTAGCGGGAGTCATTTAGGTGAAGTAAAAAAAAATATCAACCGCCACTATAGCATAGAATGAGCGTGTTTTGCATAAATAATCAAAACTTACCGCTAGAGAGCTTAGCCCTGGGGCTTGTTTTGGTAAATTTTGATAAAGTACATGGATTGGGGCTTGTTGTTAGCATGGGGCTAGCCCTTGAGATGAGGATGGTGAGGGGTGGAAAAAGATGCTAATGGAGTAGCTAAGGCTTGGGCCCGGGCGGGTTAGGCCTGGACCAAGGGGCTTATTATGGGATGGATGGGGCGAGCCAGGATTATATGGCGAGGAAGTGCCACATTATGGAGCGGATCATTACTGATCCCTATAATGATCATAGCAAAAAGAGCTGATAAGGAAAGTGACCCCCTCAAATACCCTGGAGATCAAGAAGTTCCAATAAGCTCACTATCTCAAAATTTTCAAGTAATCATGCTACGCGCGAACTAAACAATAGTCGTCTTATTTTCACTTAAACAGCGCGTGATTCTTGGGCATTCGCCTCTAAAATATTATCGTATATACGTAACTATTTATTTTTTCTCACTTGTATTTAGGATCAAGTTTACTAAGCCTTAGGCGCAAGTTAACTTAGCCTTAGGCGCAAGTTTTGGGTAAATTAGGCAATTACGCAACTTCATAAGCATAAAAGCTATGCTGCATATATCTTTATCAGTAGTCTCTTTGATTAAGTCTTGTGAGACAAGCCAAAGGCCTGGAATTATGCCCATATTGCCAGGCAACATGCTGCTTAGCTTAAAACGGGCTGGGAATGAGCTTTTAGGATGGCTCGAGCTTTTAGAAAGCTTCGGGTCTTTTAGGAAGGCTCAGGTTTTACGGGGGAGTGAGGTGTAGGGAAATTTAGGAAAAAGCCACTATGATGCGGCCAGGTGAGGACCGGCGGGACCCTGTGGGATCGGGAGGGGATTGGACGTGCTTTGGGCGGATTACTTCTGGGTGGAAGTGGATAGGCCCACGTTATTAGCTAAAAAAGCTCTACTGGATGGTTATCTCCTTTAAGACGTCCAGGCTCTCCAGGGCCCTTCCGGAACCTATGGCCACTGTCTGGAGCGGATCCTCCGCGATGCTTATGGGAAGGTGGGTCTCCTCGGCAATGAGCTGATCCAGGCGCTTCAGGAGCGCGCCACCGCCTGTCAAAACTATGCCCTTGGTAACAATGTCCGCGGCCAGCTCCGGAGGTATCTGCTCCAATGCGGATCTCACGGTGGTGATTATGGCCTCCACCTGCTCGGTTATGGCCTTCCTTATCTCCTCTGAGTCAATGGACACCACCTTGGGGAGCCCGGAGACCGTGTCCCGGCCCTTCACCACCAGGGTGTCCACCTGGTCAGAGGGGTAGGCAGTGCCTATCTCCTGCTTGATAGTCTCGGCCATGCGCTCGCCTATCAACAGGTTGTACTTTTTGCGGATGTACTGCACTATAGCCTCATCCATCTTGTCGCCACCCATGCGCAGGGACTTGGAGTAGACAATGCCCGCAAGCGATATGATAGCCACCTCGGTGGTACCCCCACCAATGTCCACTATCATGTTGGCCGTGGGCTCGGTTATGGGGAGTCCGGCCCCAATGGCGGCCGCCATGGGCTCCTCGATGAGGTAGACCTCTGAGGCCCCGGCCTGCTCGGCAGCCTCGCGCACGGCCTTCTTCTCAACCTGGGTGATGCCCGAGGGCACGGCGATTATTATCCTGGGCTTGAAGATCCTGTTGAACTTGGCAAAGGATATGAAGTGCCTGAGCATGGCCTGCGTTATCTCAAAGTCGGCTATGACACCGTCCTTCATGGGGCGTATGGCCTTGATGTTCTCCGGGCACCTGCCCAGCATCTCCTTGGCGGCCGTCCCCACAGCCAGAACCTTGCCGCTTTTCCCGTTGTTGCGCACAGCCACCACCGAGGGCTCGGAGATTACCACCCCCTTGCCCCTCAGGTATACCAAAGTGTTAGCCGTGCCCAGGTCGATGGCCAGATCGCTGGAAAATAATCCAAATATGGTGCGAAAGAATTTCATATAAGGCCTCGGGGTGGAAGGGAGATTCTGGATAAGCTACGGGCCTTTCCCAAACCCTTTGGAAATACCGCCTTGGGTGGGGAAAAATTATTCCCCTAGGCCCATGGCCACATTCCCGCCATTTGTACACCTCAGCTAAGCGCCAGGGACAATCTCCAAAAAATCAGCCCTTCCAGGGACAGGTGGAAAAATTAAAAAAGTGAAAAAAAAATTAAAGGTGAAAATTTTTAAAAAGATAGCTCTTATAAGTAGACAGATTTACAATCTAGGACACATATGTTAGACATTTGATGTTTTAATCTAGGATCTTTTGGGTTATTAATCTTTGTTGAATAAAACTATAAGTTATTTGGATACAAAAGTCAAACAAAATAAAATTTTTGCATTTTTTATTAAAAAAAATTTTTTGGGCGAGATTTAGCCAATTTATGAGGGGTCTTGGCCAAAAATCAACTTTGAAAGCGGAGTTTGACGACAAGATTAGCACATATTTTTGCCTAAAACAAAGAAAATTTGCGCTCTTTGGGAAAAAACCCAAAAAGCGCCTAAAAAGTTTCTCCATCCCCTCCCCTTTCCCGGAAATACGCCCAGCATCCATCTAACCCAATTTTTCCCAAAAGCAAGGCTTTCCATGGCGCCAATTTTATTTATTTCGCCTGTTGTTTCTCCTTTTGCAATGTGAATTATTTTTTTTTAGCTTCGAGCAAAAAAAATTTTTTATTATTTTTATTTTTTAAAACGTGAAAATTTATTCGCCTTTACCAATGTGAAAATTTATTTTTTTTCTTTTTGCAAAGTGAAAATTTTTGTTCTCTCGTCTTTTACAATGTGATTTTTTTTATTTTTTATCATTTAAAAGTGTAAAATACTTGGCTTTTTGGCTCTTTAGCTCTTTAACTCTTTAACTCTTTAACTCTTTAGCTCTTTGGCTCTTTAGCTTTTTAGCTTTTTAGCTTTTTGGCTTTTTGGCTTTTTGGTTTTTTGGTTTTTTGGTTTTTTGGTTTTTGACTTTTCACTTTTTAGTTTTTGGTTTTTAGTTTTTGGTTTTTGGTTTTTGGCTTTAGGTATTTTGCAATGTGAAAATATTCGGATTTTCGTCTTTTACAATGTGCAACTATCTTTCACTTCTTTTGCAAAGTGAAAGCTTCTTATCTTTTTAACTTGTGATTTTTTTTCTTCTTTTAAATTACTCGTCTTTTATTTGCTTGCCTCTCGCATCCTAGCTTGCTTCCGTCTTCCCCCCCCCCCCCTACGCTCCCCTTGGAGCCACATACCCTCGCCCCCCCCTATCTCAAAATCCCTTACAAACTGG
>JAITJT010000207.1 GCA_031278795.1 Deltaproteobacteria bacterium
AAAAAAACCCCGAAAGACCCAAGGCCTTTCGGGGATTTTACATTCAGGCAGCATGAAAATTTTTTTATGGCTCCTCAGGACGGACTCGAACCGCCGACCCGGTGGTTAACAGCCACCTGCTCTACCAGCTGAGCTACTGAGGAACAGCACTCCTTGGATTTTTCCATAAGGAGAGCGAAGGGTATTCTATAAAAAACTCTACAAGAGGTCAACAAAAAAAAGGGTCTTTGGCCTTTTAGGCCTTGTTTTCAGCGTCATCCCCCGCCTGGGAGCTTGCGGAGTCTGTGTCTCCGGAGCTCCTCTCTTCCGCGAGAGTGGTGCTTGGGGCCTTAGGCTCTGTGGAGGCGGCTTCCTCTGTGGAGGCCTCCGGAGCGCTCTCCACTGTGCCCTCGGAGTCTTTTTCCTCTGGGGTCTCAGCCTCCTTGAAGTCGTCCTTGGCGAGTATCTGCTCCGTGGTCTTCTCCAGTTCCTTGGCCCGGGTCTCCTCCTGGATGCCGTCCAGTTTCTCCTGGTAGGCCAGGGCCTCCGCTTGGTAGCGGCTGGCCTCTGAGGGGGAGGAGAAGTCCAGGAAGGCCCCGCTTCTGTCCTTTTTTTCTTCCCAACCAAAATAGGTGACTATGGCCCCCACTCCTATGATGGCCAGGGGTGCCAGGGCCTTGATGAGGGCCCAGAGGTACTCGAACCAGACCACAAAGAGTACAAGCCCGCCTATCATGATGATGGCGCCGGTTAATAACAAAGCTGGCATACGCTCTCCGGAATGTTTGTTAAGGGCACCTAAGGGAAGGTGCCTCATCCATCAAATTGCTGACTCTAAAAAAAGCTTCTTCTAATGCGCTTAGGGCCGCTTTCCGCAATCGGTGCAGACGCCGTCCGGGCCAATTATCCCTATGCAGCTTTCGTCCGAGCAGAGCTGGCGCTTATACTTGGT
The DNA here is from genome assembly GCA_031278795.1 of Deltaproteobacteria bacterium. Next base: position 932 of record JAITJT010000207.1, read on the forward strand.
CTGAGAGCTTTGCTCCCTCAAGAGCTTCTTCCCGCAGTGGGGACAAAATTTGGCCCATCTGGGCGCTGGTTCATTGCAGGCGGGGCAGGAATCCGAGGGGATTTCCGCCCCGCACTCTTCACAGTTCAGTTTCATAATACCTCACACGGGGCTTGTTTTCTGGAAAGGGGAGAGGAAAGAGCCGTGGGCTAGACAGGTTTTTCCGGATTCAAGGCTTTTTCCTACACTAATCATAGTAAAAAATGCTCAAGGTTTTAACTCTTGAAAGGCACCAAAAAAAATATTTTGCCTAGCTTATGGGGTTTGATATATTGAAAATAACATGAACGTAGACTTAATAATATATAATTGTACACAATAAAACAAAAACAACACTTAATAATATGGACTCCCATATTAAAATTGACGCATGAGATTCCCTAAGGCAAGCCTCCGGGGCTTCTCTGGTGGCGCTATAGGTAGCTCCAGGGGTAGCTAGATGGGGAGGGCTTTAGGGGGCTCTCCTCAATCTAAACTATGATGGGGAGAAAAAGGCCGGCCTTGGAAAAAGCCCGAGCTTTGTGCTAATATTAGGGGACTTTTGATTTTGATATGCCAAGGGAAAAAATAAAGCCAAAAAAAATTGCGAGTGAGAGGCGGTTTTTGTCCGTAACTTAGGATGATCCGCGAAAGCCTTTCCATTTTACCATAAATTTTTTGAAATTACATACTATTTCCCCTCTGTATTCACTTAGTATTCCCTTTGTATTTCCTTAGCATTCCCTATGTATTCCCTTAGCATTTCCTGACTATTTTCTCAATCTTTCCCTTCTTCTCTTGACTTTTCAAGCTTTGATTATTTGTGCGTTTGATCTCACGCTCTTTTGATTTTATGTTCTACTCCATTCACGCTCCTTTCAGCTCTTGCCTCTCTATTAGCGATGCCATAGAGGGCTTACGGCGCTTATCCTTTAGCGAGGGGATTGGCAAGAGCCTTAGAGAGTTTGTTTAAAAGGCCTTTTTCACCTCACCCAGGCGCATTTTTTTTATTCTCGCGCGGACTTGTTGGTTTTGTTCATAAAAAGATTTCGCGCGTTCTCTTTTCGCGTGCGCTTTTTTCATATTTCATTTTACTTGTGTACCCAGTCACTCCACATTTTTCAAAAGAGAAGATTTTTTCGCCGGGGGTTTTATTTGAAGCGCATTACTGTCGATACGGCCAAGCCCGGACAGATCCTGGCGGAGAAGGTAGCCCGCCATGACGGGGTGCTCCTGGCCTCGGCCGGAGCCGAGGTGACGGACGGGCTCCTCAAGATGCTCGTGAGGCTCAATGTCGACACCATAGTGGTGGAGGAGGACGAGAGAAGAACCGAAGAGGAGATTAGGGGGGATCACAAGCAAAACCTTTTGCGCCTGGAGCGGGCCTTCAGGCGGGTGGGCGGCCAGCCGATTCTCATGGCCCTCAAGAAGACCATCGCCTTCCTCTCCAAAGAGGAGATGGAGAAGGCCATCTTCGCGTTGAAGGAATCCCAGGAGAAACCCCAGGAGCTAGGGCCTGGTGAGGATGGGGAAGAGGCGCCCGAGGCCTCTCTAAGCCCCGAGTCCAAGGAAGCTTCCAAGACCTCCACTCTGAACGGCAAGGCCGCAAGTGAGGTCAAGAAGAACAGGAAGTGAGGGGGTATCCTCTTTGATAAGTGTTATTTAGAGTTTAGTTCTTAGCCTTGATTAATTTAGCTGGGGGTTTTTTTGTCGTCTAACCCAAACATATCGGACAGGATGCAGGCCAAGAAAGAGGTGAGGAGGATTAAGAACCTCCCCACGGTGCCTGGCATAGTAGCCAAGATATCCAGGATGGTGGAGAATCCTGACACCTCGGTGGCTGACGTGGGACGGCTCATCTCCCAAGATCAGGTGCTCTCGGCCAAGGTTCTGAGGATGGCCAACAGCGCCTTTTTTGGCATGTCCAGAAAGATAAGCTCCATCTCCCAGGCCCTCATCATCTTGGGTTTCGAGGTGGTGAAGGGCTTGGTGCTCACTAGCTCGGTCTTTGACATGATCCAGAAGAGCATGGCTGGGCTCTGGGAGCACTCCATTGGCTGCGCCGCGGCCTCCGGGGTCATTGCCACCCACTTGGGCCGGGACGACGCGGAGGAGGTCCTGGTGGCCGGGCTTCTCCACGACCTGGGGAAGGTGGTCTTGGCCTTGAACCTCCCCGATGAGATGAGGCTGGTGAGGGAGAAGGTAGCTGAAGACGACCTCTACTTCTATGAGGCCGAGAACCTGGTATTGGACTTTGACCACGCCGAGATAGGGGAGTGGCTGGCTGAGCACTGGAACCTCCCGGAGAGCCTGGCCGAGCCCATGCGCTTCCACCACAAGCCGGAGAAGGCCGTGCTCAAGCCGGAGTGGACGGCCATTGTCCACATAGCTGACATAATAGTGAGGGCCAAGGGCTTTGGGCACGCGGGAGACGACATGGTTCCCCAGATATCCATGCCGGCCTGGGACCTACTAGGACTCAGAAAGGTGGATTTCCTGCCTATACTGGAGAAGCTGGAGCCCAAGCTAAATAGCTTGAAAGACCTGACAGCGCTCAACTGATTTTTAGATGTCCTCCAAACACAAGTTTATCTACACCTTGTCCTTCGCCGTCTTGGTCTTTGTCCTGGACATCCTCACCAAAGAGCTCATTTTAAGGAGCTTAGAGGTGGGCGAGGTGAGAGAGGTCACGGGTTTTTTCAACCTGGTATTGGTCTTAAACACCGGGGCGGCCTTCAGCCTCTTCTCCGGGGAGGGGGAGAACCAGGGCGTGAAGATGGCGCTACTATCTGCCTTGGCCATGGTGCCCCTCATCTTTCTCTACCGCCTGACCGACCCCAAGGAGAGGCTCCAGCTTGCCAGTTTGGGCATAATCTTTGGAGGCGCCATGGGGAACGTCCATGACCGTCTGCGCCACAGCGCGGTTGTTGATTTTTTGGACTTTCACCTCTACGATAGTCATTGGCCGGCTTTCAACGTGGCGGACATAGCCGTGGTCGCGGGGCTCTTCCTCTTCGTCCTGTCTATTGTCCTAAAGCCCAAAAAGGCCTAAAGCCCCTAAAGAGCCTAAAGCCTTAAAAGGCATTGCCACTTAAGAAAAGGTCTATTTTTTTTGATTTTGCCCCTCACCGCAAGTGAAAGCGCTTTCTATAAGCGCGGGTCTGAGGCTTGTTATTTTCCCTTTGCATTTAACTTAAGGCTAGAGAGAAATCATCTTGACGCTCATTTTGATAAATGAGGCGAACATTGTCTCCGCCAACTACATGGCTGACACCCTGAAGGCCGCGGGCTATGAGACCAGGGCCTGCGACAGCCAGATAGAGGCCCTCGCCATCTACCAGGAGAGGAGGCCGGAGCTGGTCTTCACCAACTATTACCTGGCCCACGGCTCGGGCATAAGTTTCCTCAAGGCCTTGAAAAAGCTAGATCCTAGCTCCATGGTGGTCTTTGTCACCGGGATTGGTTCCGAGCAGATAGCCAGAGATGCTCTAATAGCCGGAGCCTACGACTACGTGGTCAAGAACGTGGACTTCTATCGAAACCTTCCGCTTTTAGCCAGTGACTACCTCAAGCTCTATGAGGAGAAAAAGCTCAGAGAGCAGTCCGACGAGGCCCGGGTGCGCCTGGACGGGCAGGTGGAGCTGGCCGGATGGCTGGATCACAACTTCAAGAACATCCTCTCCGCCACCATGGGCTCTCTGGCCTTGATAGATTTCTCCAATGAAGATCAGTCTCTAGATAAAAAGAGGGAGTACCTCAAGGACTCCCTAGACTCCGTGCGCACGGCGGTTAGGCTCTTAGACAGGCTTTCCGAGATGGGTTCTGGCGGCTCCAACGAGGACGCCGGCCGGGTTTTGGTATCCCAGGTGGTGGACGCGGTCTGGGAGAACGTTAAGGAGCAGGTGGAAAAGGCCCCTCCCGAGGAGTCCAGGGCCTTAGTCGATTTACTTACCAAGGTGGTTTTCCTAAACGAGGCCCGGGCCCTGGACCCCCAGCCCCTGGTCTATGACGACCTATTCTCCATACTAAACGCCCTCATCATGAACGCCCTGGAGGCCCTGGTTCAGTGCGAGGACACCCCCACCATCACCGTGAGAGCCAAGCGCCAGGGTCTCTATCTGGTCTGTGAGGTCAAGGACAACGGCCGGGGCATGGACGCCCGTACCCAGCGCCACGCCTTCGAGCCCCTCTTCTCCACCAAGGGCCAGGTGGGGGTGGGAGTCTCTTTGGCAATCGTGCAGGCGCTGGTTCTGAAGCACAAGGGCGAGGTGAGCGCCCAGTCAACCCCGCGCAAGGGCTCCAGCTTCAGATTCACGTACTACATCGGCTAGTGGATAGCCATGGAAAAGCCCATACTGCTACACGCCTGCTGCGGCCCCTGCAGCTACTTTCCCCTAAAATCTCTCCTCACAAGAGACCCCAATAGCCCCATAGTCCTCTTCTTCTACAACCCTAACATTCAACCAATTCAAGAGTATTATAGGCGACGCGACTCACTTGCCTATCTGGGAGCTATCTCCGGAGAGCTCTTCGCGGCCCCTGGCATGGTGAAAATGGAATTTCCGCCCTATAAGCAAAGAGAGTACCTAGACTCTGTGGCGGAAAATATCCGCTCCAAGGACCGCTGCCGCCTCTGCTACAGGCTGCGCCTAAGGAGAGCAGCCCAGAGGGCTAGCTCCCAAGGCTTTAAGGCATTCTCCAGCACCCTCCTCTACAGTAGGCAGCAGAAGCATGAGATCATAAAGGAAGAGGGAGAGGCCGCTGGAAAGCTCCATAATATAGAATTTCACTATGAGGACTTCCGGGTGGGCCACAAGGAAGGCCAAAGCGCCGCTCGCACCCTGGGACTCTACCGGCAGAGCTATTGCGGCTGCGTCTTCGAGGGCCTGGAAGAGGGCGATCTTGAGGACGCCTGAGCCAAAGAGTGGTTTAGAGGTGTAAGCCTTGAACCGTGGGCACTAATTACGCGCTATAGGTTGTTGGGAGGAATATTATTGATCGAAAATAACTAAATGAAAATATCTTAAAGCTAGAGCCTTTTAGAAAAGAGCTGGTTGAA
>JAITJT010000214.1 GCA_031278795.1 Deltaproteobacteria bacterium
CCGTTTCTTGTATGTTTTGAGAAAAAGAACTAAACTGGTTCCACGTTTTTAAGTTGAATGCTTTATGACAATCATAACTGGATTGAGAGCATCATTTTCCGAAAAATTACCCCTCCACCATCAATTGAATCAGGCGCTTGACCCTCCCCAGCCTCTGGGAGAATCAGCTGGCCTTGAAACAAAAAATCCGAGGTTTGAGATGAGCAAATCAGCTGCCCCAGCAGTGGAAGAAAATCACCTTTTAATCGACGTCCTGGGCCCGGCCAAGATAGACAGCCCCCTCCTGGCCCCAGCCACCGGAGAGAGCAGCTCAGAGGCCATAGCCTGGGAAGCTTTCACTGACGACCAGATCCGCATCCTCAAGGATGCCACGACCGTAGCCATAGATGCCTTCGCGGCTGACAACAAGCCGCCCGACAGCTTTGAGCTAGCTGGCGCCAGGCGGAAGATCTACTTCGACCCCTCCAAGGTTCGAGCCGGAATACTCACCGCCGGAGGCCTCTGCCCCGGCCTGAACGACGTTATCCGCTCCCTGGTCATGACCTTGCACTATCGCTACCGGGTTCAGACCATCCTGGGCATAAAATACGGCTACCAGGGACTCATCCCCTCCTTTGGGCACAGCCTCTTGCAGCTCAACCCCCAGACGGTAGCCGAGATCCATCAGTTTGGAGGAACCGTCCTTGGATCCTCTAGGGGAAACCAGTCAATCGAGGAGCTGGTGGACTCCATGGAGCGCCTCAACATGAACATCCTCTTCTGCATAGGTGGAGACGGCACCTTGAAGGGCGCCCACATGCTGGTGGAGGAGATCAGAAAGAGGGGCCTCAAGATTTCCATCATAGGCATCCCCAAGACCATAGACAACGACATCAGCTTGGTGTCGCGCTCCTTTGGCTTTGAGACCGCCGTGGCTATCGCCACGGACGTCATCCGGAGCGCCCACACCGAGGCCCTGGGAGCCCCCTGGGGGGTAGGGTTGGTGAAACTCCTGGGAAGGGACTCGGGTTTCATCGCGGCCACTGCGGCCCTCGCCAGAGGGGACGCCAATTTTGTCTTGATCCCTGAGATAGACTTCGACGTGGACGGGACAGGCGCGCTCCTTTCGCGACTCTACGAGCGCTTAAAGACACGGGGCCACGCCGTCATAGTGGTGGCCGAGGGAGCCGGCCAGAAGTTCTTCTCCACCGAGGCCGAGATCAAGGACGCCTCCGGAAACGTCCTCCACAAGGACATCGGCCAGTACCTGGCGGATAGGATCAAGAAATACTTCAAGGAGAAAAAGCTGGAGCTGAACCTCAAATACATAGACCCCAGCTACATAATCCGGAGCGCCCCGGCCAACTCCACCGACCAGGTCTTCTGCTCATTCTTGGGCCAAAAAGCCGCCCACGCGGCCATGGCCGGCAAGACCGACTGCCTCATAGGCCAGTGGAACGATCACTTCGTGCACATACCCATCCCCATGGCCATAGCCAAGCGCAAAAAGGTGGATCCCATGGGAGAACTCTGGAACAGCGTCCTAGAGCGCACCGGGCAGCCCAACCTCACCAGAGTCCCCTGAAGAGTAACCCAAGAGAGAAGCCCTTAGAGAGAAGCTCTTAATTTCTCAAGGGATCTTTCTGGAAAACAATATTTTAGTTTTCGACCTTTCTTATGGCCCAAGCTTGTTTCAAGCTTGGGCCATAAGGTTTTTTAGGATAAATAATTTCTCGCAAAAGACTCGCGAATGGCGAAAGTTAAACTCTCAATTAATGAGGCCTGGAATAGCGCGGAGATATAAAGCCAACGCCTCTAGAGGTCGAGGGAGGGTTTATTTCAGGTAAATAGCCACAAGTCCTGTTTCCCCTTTCCCCAGGCGGATAGCTTAGAGAGGACAGTGGATATCCAGGGCGCCTCTTGGAGAGATACTTCGTCATAACGAAATAATGTTTCAATACAATTTTCCGTCAAGGCGGAATAAGGCTATATTTCCGCCGGCGAAGGGATGGATCTAATAAAAACGCAGCCGTACTGAGGAAAAGTATATTGAAGAGCGCCTTACGCGCTTAAGAGGGCTTCTCAATAATTTCTAATGAGAAGTTCTGAAACCGAGCCCCTCCCGGTGGGGTTCGCGTTTATAAAGCGCCTGGCCTGTACCTCGATTATGTTATAGCCTTTGCCCTGGTAGAGCTCCCTGATGAGCGGCGTATCCGAATTGCTAAGCAGGCACTTGGCTCCCCTCTTGGAGAGATCCTCATAGACTTGGCTGAGCCGTACCTGATCGTCCTCACGGAAATCACCTTTCTGGTACTTTGTGAAGTTCTTCTTTTCCGGACTGTGGTAAGGAGGGTCGAAATAGACGAAAGAACCTTTGCCAGCGTCAGTTAGCGCCTCTTCAAAATCCTCGTTTCTGATGGTGACGTTCGCCTGGTTCAAAAACATATGGAAAGCCAACAAATTGGGCTCGATGAAGATAATCGGCTTGCTGTAGTAGGCGTAAGGGACGTTGAAGTAGCCGCTGCTGTTAACCCGGTAGAGTCCGTTGAAGCAGGTCTTGTTTAAAAATATCAAGCGAGCCGCCTTCTCCACGTCGGTCATTTTGGAGAATACCCTTGGGTTCTTATCCAAGTCGCGGATCTGGTAGTAGTACTCCTTTGACACGAGTTCCTTGTGAACCTTCAAGGCTTTCACCAAATCTTCGGCATCGTCACGGATGACTCGGTAGCATAGGATCAGATCCGGGTTGAAGTCGTTCAACACGGCGTTTCTGGGCCTGAGATCGCAAAAAAGAGCGCCTCCACCCACGAATGGCTCGAAATAGAGTAGGCTTTGTATATCTTCCGGGAGGTTTTCGTGAATGATGGGAAGTATCTGGCGCTTCCCCCCTGCCCACTTCAGGAAGGGTTTAAACATGGGGAGAATGCGTAGCTTTTTTGGATATATTGAATTCACTAAACTCAACTTTAAAATGAAATTAAAAGCGCTTTTATCTTATGTCCAAGCTTGTTTTTTAGCTCATAAAATAAATAAAACCGCAATTTATTAAAATTAACACATTGTATATAATTTGTCAAGAAAATAATTGAAGGAGCCACATATTAAGCCAATATCCACACAAAAAACGCGTGATATGTATTTGACTTCTCCTTAGAATTTAAAGATCAGCTACTCATGAAAAAAGAAGCTCTTAATCCCTTGAATTTTAATATCAAACATTTTTAAAAAAAGAAGAACATATTCCTTCAAATTACAAAAAACTAACACAGATAAATTTTTTATTTTTTTCGAGCATAAAAACGTGATTTTTTTTGTTACCCTTGATGTGTAGCTTTACGAAATCTCCAAAACATTTAGGTAAAGAAATATTTTGTAAAGAGAGTATTTGAGGGAAAAAAATTTGTTAAGAGAGTATTTAAGAGAAAGAAAACTGTATAAAAATTTAAAAATAAATCATCATAAACATACTGTCTCATTAATCTTTCTAAAATTCCCGCTTGATATATTCAAAAAATATGATATTTTGATTTTGTGGGTTTTTTGTTTTTTTAAGCTCCTTTTGAGCCTGATATTAACGCACTTCCCGCAGGCGGGGTAAAAATTCTCTCCACAAATAAAGAATGGCTCGAGTATGCCTTATACAAAGGTTTTGCCAATTTATCATAAAGTTTTAGGCCTTATGACTTGTTGAATATTTTATTTTTTGACATATCATATTTCTTTGACAATTTCTTACAATCCCGATCAAAATAATTTGCCTAGATCATTATTCCATGATAAATTTCTAAGCTCTTTATGTTTTTGATTTTAGCTCTTTAGTACAAATAAAACGTGAATCTTTATTTCCAGAAAAATGTTAAAATTTGGTCCAATATTATTCCATAGTTAGCGTATGATTAAGCCATGATTAAGCCATGATTAACCCATGATTAGTTCATGATTAATCCACAATTATTCCATGATTAGATCGTGATAATGATTATAAAAAACCACGGCAATTAGTTTTTTTTAAACTAGCTACAAAGTCTTGATAACCGCAAAGTTTAAATAAGTAAAACAATTTAGTAAATGCGCTTTTTTCTATAGAGATCGTCTTGTCCTATTTGGAAAAACCAAAAAAATAATTTTCACCTTTCACGTAAATTTTATCTTTCATTTTTCACTTAAATTTTATCTTTCAATTTAAATATTTAACCTAAATCCCCCTTTAGTTCCGGCCTGGAAGCTTATAAAGCTCTTTCCCAATACGTGGGAAACGCGTTAAAAGCCATAAGAGAGTTAAAGACCGGACAATAACTCTTTTTCGTAGAGAACCTCCACTGCGAAAAACTCCAAGCAAAGGATCTTCTTATGCCTCCCACCCTCGCAAATCCCACCCCGCTGGGGCTTATCTCCTTCGGTCTCTCCACCATCCTCATAAATTTAGCCACCGCCGGTCTCATTTCTAACGGCTCGCCCATATTGGCCCAGGGCATCTTTCTAGGGGGCCTGGCCCAGCTGCTCGCGGGCATCCTGGAGTACTTCAAGGGAAACACCTTCGGCTGCGCCGTCTTCAGTTCCTTTGGAGCTTATTGGCTGAGCGCCTCGTTTTTTAATATCCTTCCCAAACTAGGTTGGGCCGATGCCCCGGACCCTTCCGTCATGGGCGCCTTCATGTTCATCTGGGGCATTTACGCCGTAATGCTCTTTTTAGCCGTTATAAAGGGTGGTGGCATCCTGGCGGTGATATTAACCTGCCTGGTCCTCCACTTCTTCCTGCAGGCCTTCGGCATCTGGTTTAATATCGAGATCCTCAAGATTATCGCCGGATACGACGGCATCATCTGCGGTGGAGGCGCCTTCTATCTTGGTGGGGCGACTATCATACACGAGACCTCGCAGACTAAGATACTGCCTTACTAAAGAGGACTTCTTTTCCGCGCGCCTTATATGCCTCTTTTTTTCTGAGCTTTCTTGGAAATGCCGCTGCTATAGTAGCTATGGCAGCTATGGCTCTATAGCATCTTTAGACAAAAAAAAGGAAGCCCATCTATATGAGAGCTTCCTATTAAATTAATTGAACCTAAATTTAGCGGATTTTAGCGCTAATAATATTTCTCAGTCACCAGCTTCCCCATGCCCCTCAGTTTCTTGGCGATTAGGTGGATGGCGGTCATCCTGATGCGCACGCCTATCTGCTTGAATATTAGATCCTTGTGGGCTATGTTTTTGGCGTTTCCGATCATGAGATGTATGACGTCAGCCTCTCTTAGGAGCAAACAAAATCTCTCCACCATGGATTTCTTGGAGAGGTTCTCCGGAGGCTCGTCTAGGATGTTATAGGCTTGGTTGAGGGTGACCGCGCCCTCGGTGGCGAGATCCACGTCGTCTATGAGGTACTCCGGAGGCTCACCTGGATTGTTGCCTATGAGGGGTTCCACCTCCTTGTGGAGCTCTCTCGCGATTATCTCGATGGTAGTGGAGCCGCAGAGGATCTTTTTTCCGGGCATGTTGATAAAATCATTGGTGTAGATGGTGTCCAGGCCCCGCTTGGAGGGAGGTCCGGTTAGGAGGGTTAGCTCATTTGCCTCTCTGGCGTGGGCGCAGACCAAGGTGGAGTCGTCCCGGTGAACCCCACCTGAGAGCATCTTGCACATGTCCAGGATGTTTAGGGGAATCTCCTCTAGGTCCACTCCCTGCTTCAGCTCCTGGGTCACAAAGTTGGCCACGTAGTCCTCGCCTATGCCAAAGTCATAGCCAAATCCCATGCCGGCCTGGCTCACGCCGTCTGAGAATAATAAGAGCGAGTC
>JAITJT010000220.1 GCA_031278795.1 Deltaproteobacteria bacterium
TGTCCGCGCCATGGGAGTATATTTAGCCTCTTTAAGCGTTTAATAAAAACGCTAGGAAAGGCATGGGATATGGCTCAAACGGAGTAAAGTACGTTAAAAAAGAAGATAAAAAAAGAAAAACGAAAAACGAAAAAAGAACATGGATAAAAACTTTAGAAAGATAAATGCCGAAAAAAGGCGTGTAAAAAGAACGCTGAAAATTCTATTCAAATGAGAAACATGAAAAAAGAAACATTAAAAAATAAACATTAAAACAGAAACATTAAAAAAGAAACATGAAAAAAGAAGCATAAAAAAAGAAGCTTTATGAAAAAGATAATAATTGATGAAGCAAGTAAGATAAGGAAATATGCTTAAAAAAAAGATGCTTTAGTAAAAAAGTTAATAATTTTTTAAATAAAAAGAAAAGAAAAGAAGCTTAATAAAAAGAAAGTTAATAATTGTTGAAACAAGTTAGCAAAGAAAAGAAGCTTAAAAAAAGAAGCATAAAAAAAGATGCATAAAAAAAGATGCTTAAAAAAAGATGCTAAAAAAACTCAATAACCTTGAAATAAGAAAAGCTTAAACAATAAGACAAAAACAAGACATAAAGCGGGAAAGCTTACACACTGTAAAGCACAAAGCAAAAAAAGAATTTGTTCTTTCAGCTGCTTTCAGCTTCCACGCGGGCTCTTTTTATCCTCTTGAGATAATATTCCACTCCGTAGAGGACAATGCCCACCATGAAGAGGCAGAGACCGAAGAGGTAGATGAGCGAGCTTTTATCCTTGCGGAAGTTTATCTCTATGTATCTGAGGCCCATGCCTCCGCCTCCCTCCCTCTTGGGATAGAAGTCCATGAGGTATACCTTCCAGCCTTCAAAGCTTCCCGGGCGGCTGTAGGCAATCCGCTCACTTTTTTCTTTTCCGCTCGCGTCCTTGAAAGTGAGGACAAAGCCAGGATCCAAGGCGTAGGTGTCAAAGAAGGCCAGGCGCTCGCCGTGGTAGATACGCGGGGAATCTACCCTGTAGCTGAACTCTCCTCCCATCTGCCTAACCTTGAGCGGGGGGCCCTTGCCGTTTAGGGCCCTTCCGGGGAGGTTCTCGGAGAGGAGGTAGGAGCCCAAATAGCCAAGGAGGATGATGATGACCGCGTAGTGCATGACATGCGGCCCCAGCCTTAGGACAAAGACCCCAAGACTGGGCTTCTGCCTCAGGAGCCCAAGCACCCTGATGGTGGAGCAGACGAAGGTGTTCACTCCCAGGAGGGTAAGGAGGCCTAAGAGCAGGAAGAACCAAAAGGTGTGCCCCAGGTTGTGGATGCCGTAAGTGGAGAGCCAGGTCCAGATGTCAATCTGGCCCAGGGGCACGAAGGTAATGAGGTTCCACTTTATGACCGGGTAGGCCACCGCCAGGTTTAAGGCCAGAAGCAGGCAGAGGACGATGGAGAGCTTGACGCTACCCATAAAATGCCAAACAGTGGCTATGAGATTTCTGATTCCCATTAGAAGAGAGGCCTATAGGGACCTAGGTCCGGAATGCAGTTCACGACCAGGAGCCAAGCTATGCCAACGGCCGAGGCGATGGCCCTTATGAGAGTGGAGAATCTCCCGGCCAGATGGAGATGCAAGAGGCCTATGTAGAAGAACCAGGTGGCCATGTAGGTGACGATTACCGCGTCGTCCCAGACCACGGGAAGGCCCCAGCCCAAATAAGACCACACCTCGCCCGCGAACATGGAAAGCGTCCAGCACACGAATCCCAAAACCAAAAAGAGGAAGAAGCGTCCGGAGCTGTACCTAGGTTCGGCAGTTTTGTCGACCATGTAGTTAATGGCCCACAAGCCGGAGAGAAAGAAAGCCGCCTTCCCCAAGATGGTGAAGGCCAGGTGCATGTGGGAGAAGAAGGTGGCTGTCTTTAGGAAGGGTAGGTAGTAGTCTTTGGGGAAGAGGACCTGGGAAAGTCCCAGGAGAAAGACCAGGATGCATAGCGAGCGGTAGAGGAGGAGGAACCTTGGCTTTAAGCCCATGCCCAGGGAGATGGCCCCGAAGAGGGCCAGGACGGGCGCCGAGGCGGCGGTGCCAAGGTACATGGGGGTCATGGGAAAGGACCAGTAGTACCTAAGAAATATGTAACACAGGCCCGACAGGATATAGGCGAAAAAGAGAATACACGAAAGCGCCAAGGTCTTGCGGGATAGGCTCAGTATAAACGAGGCCAAGATGAGGGCCTCGCAAGTTATGTAAAGGTTTTGAGACATGGATGGTAGAGATTGGCGCGGAACCCCGGCCTGAAAGGACACTGAAAAAAAATAAACACGGCAAATGCCTAAAAAAGCCCTGACTTCAAAATGAAATCAGGAGCTCTTGTGTCCAAGATTAATAATGTGGCTGCGGGGCTGGAGTGAGGAGTGTGAGATCCCCTGCATAGGGCAGAATTAGGGAATTCTGCCTTTGATTCTGCCTGATTAGGGAAAATATGCAAAAACGAAAAAGAATTGTCTTTATATTTTCTTACATGAGGCAATAGAGCAAAATGCGACAAAGAGGCCATGGGAAGCGCCTCTTTTCGTAAATACTTTACACTCTAAAAGGGGAAAATGCAAGCATTTTTTTACATTTAGAAAACTTTTTGTAATAAAAACGCTACGGAAATGTGGAAATTTAGGGAAAATTGGGGGATTTGGTGGAAAAGCAAGCGAATTTTCCATTGGGCTTTGGGCGGCGTGGGAGTCGATGGTTCATGGGAAGATAGGGAGGAAGGGGATTTTAGGTGGAAAATATTGTAACAAAGGCTACGAGGATACAGTTCCGTGCTTATAGAACAAGCATTGTGGACTATAAGCTAAAGAAAATCCATTTTTAGAAATTTAGGACAGAGCTAACTTCATAATCTTATGCTAATATAGTAATAACAAGCATATAATATGATAATCATATATATTATAGATCTTTTTAGGATATTTAAACAAAAGTAGATTTAATAAAATCGTCTTTGAACATTTTTTCACAATCTTAAATTAGACATGAAAGACAAATAATTATCTATATAATCACATAAAAAATCTTAATTTTGTAAATTGTTAATTAGTATGCAAAATGTCACATTGGGTTTTTTCTGAAGAAGAAAGGACGGAGTAGCTAAATTTGTCCACTGGAGAGCGGCGTAAGAGTTAGTGGAGATGGGTCTAAGAGACGCTTATTATGGTGTTAAGTTAAAATGATTTTTTGAAGTGTACTTTACCTGTAAGCTTAAAACTAAGAACTGAAAGCACAAAGCTAAAAACTAAATGTAAAAGCTCAAAGCTAAAAACTGAAAGCTCAAAGCTAAAAACTAAAAAATTAGATTTTCACCAAACAAGTATTGTTTTCACCCCAAACCATGATGCTTAGCGCGCTTCCATAATGCGTTTTTCAGCCATTTTAGCGTATTTTTCCGAAATTTCGATACCAATAAACTCACGGCCGGCATGCATGGCGGCGACAGCGGTGGTCCCCGATCCTATGAAAGGATCCAGCACGATTTTCGCGGTGGTGGAGAGCACAATGCGCTCAATAAGATCCACGGGAAAAGGGGCGGGATGCTCATTATTAAAATCCTGGCTAAACACCCACACATCTCCGCAGGCATTGGCTTTGGGGGCCAGCTTGAAGAGGGGTTTCGCGATTAGATAAAACACTTCATAGGTGGGGAGGAAATAGCCAGCGTTGAAGTTTATGCCGCCCTTCCTTTGCCAGATGATGATCTGCCTCACCGGAAACCCTTCTATTATCTCGTGACGATCCTGGAGAAGGCCGTTCTGGACGCGCCATTTATGGTTGTAAAATATCGCTCCATCATCTTTTAAGACCTTAAACATTTCCGAAAGGCAGTCCCGCTGCCAGGCGACGTACTCGTCATAGGGCATGTTGTCGTGGTGATCGCTGTAGCCCTTTTGTAGACTGGCCCTTGGCCATTTTCCTCCACGGCCGTCCTTGAGCCCGCTACCACTGGAGTTCTTTATGTTATATGGGGGCGAGGTGACGATAAGGTCAATGGAGTTTGGTGGGATCTTTCTTAGCACATTCAAGACGTCGCCGCGGATTATTTTGCCAAGTAACTGGCTTATCTCGCAGTAAGGCCCCTTGTCCGAGTAGCTAAGCTCTCTCTCATCCACAATCAAGCCGCCATTATGTTGGTTATTTGTAGTTTCTTCAAGCATAGAAGCCTTTTTTTTTGCAAAACTGAATCAAAAATTTTTTATACCCTAAAAACCGATAGTGCACTGTCTTTATAATAGTTAGCTCTCATGGCTAAAAGATATTAGGACTTAGCTAAAGATTTATTGGCCGCGCGCTAAACTCTTTTGTGACGCTTTCTGTATAATGCTCTTGAAAATTTATGTGATATACTGGAATCCAAGTTAAAGGATCTTTTTGGCCTGGTCGTGATCTGTGGCATACTAAAAGTAATATTTAATTGGCAAGAATATTCAATTAAATCAATGTAGTGATTAATTATTTACTTTTATATAAACCCAGTAAAAAGCAAATCTTCTGGCTCATTGGATACTGAAGAAAACTTAAATCTGTATTTATCAAGTTAATAGATATATCTTGCCTTTGTCAAGATTTTTATCCCTTAGTTTTCCAGCTCTTATTATATTTTCTAAGCTCTTAAGCAAGTTCCGCTTTGAAGATCCCCGGAAAAATATTTCTAAAGAGCGCGCAAAAGCCCTTGTAAAAGGGCCATATTTTTAAACCACTAAAATAATCATAAGGAGTTCATATGACAGAGACCATCGTAGACGCATTAAAAACCATAACCAGCGGCAACTACTCACTTTTTGACAGGTTCCTAAATGAGAGCCCCAAGGACATCTGGGAATCCAAATTTGGTGGCTGGCCAATCTGGCAGCAGTTTGTGCACACGCTTTTCGTAAACGTTATGTTTCTTCCCACCGCCCCCCAAAAAGACTTCTTGCCGGGCGTATCCCTGGAAATTTCCACCCTCAAAGAGATGGGGACCACACCTTTCTCCCAGGAAAGCGCCAAGAAGAGCTACGAGGAGATCAAGCGCGCCACTTTCGATTACCTGGACACCCTCAAGGACGCGGATCTTACCTCCCTCGGGAAGAAGATGGGCGAAACCGAGTTTTCGCATCTGAAGATCATCACCCTCTTAAACGGCCATCTCATGTACCACCTGGGCATTTTCGATGCGGCCTTGAGGGAGAAGAACTTGCCTGGCATCATCTAGAAATACTCACTTGGAATTTACTCTTCAAAAAGAGAATGGTGATTATTTTTAAATCTCCTTAGATCTAATTCTAAAGACTTCCTTCCAAAAATTTCATGAGTGTGTCTTTGATCATTAGCTTAAGAACTAAATATGCTGAAGTGCTTAAATGCTATAGCTTTTCAGCTGAAGATCACATTGTTTTTTTAATTTTTTTAGTGCCCGAATCGCGAATTTTGACGCCGTTCGGGCAACATCCATATCTTTCTTTTTTTCGGCTATATACGCTATTATTCATAAATATTCATCTAAATAAAATTCGTATTTTTAGAAAGTGCGTAAATATTCGCCCATGTTTTTTCCCCATTCCGATCACAATCGCCAATTAGTCTTCTTTCCAATTTTGGAAAAACTTGGAGCTCCTTTTTCTCTTTGAAAAATTAAGTTAGAAACGAATGACTGATCATATAATTCTATATATGTATAAATTTGCTATATTTATATATTATATGCCTTAATTAGCTCTTTATGTATCTCTTCCTAGACATTTCTATAATTATAATTTACAGTTCAGATATTGATATTTCTCCTCCCAGTACTCTATCCCCCTTCTTTCCAAAATTTGAAAATAATCAACAAGCAACTTATTAAACCCGGAGATCTTTCAAGTTCTAAGCCCTCACGCTAAAAATTAATCCCTCACTCCTATTTTCTTCTCAACTTGTGCCTTGACTTATTTGCTTTATTTATCTACATTATATTTGGACTATAGTTCTTCAACTAAGCATAAGCGCTCGTCACGTCATATGACAAGCCATGACTACCCATCATAGAAGTCATTTTGAAAATCCTTTCAATATAGGATTTTTACGCTAACACTAATACACCTAAGCAGCCTCGGATTTACTAAATATTTAGATTTATAATCTTTAATGTAAAATTGAACCTAATTTTTTAATATCACCCGTTTTAACTGACAGTCTTTGTATTGAGTTTAACTAAACTTCTTATGTTTTTAGTTTTTTAGATTGTTCTTTTTTTTGTCGTTAAAACATTATGCATACATTGAATTTTAATTAAGTTTTCCCTCAAATTTTGATTTAAGCGAAAATTATCCCAGAGGTTATCCACAAGATGTCAAACAACAATTCATTCCTTAATTTCAAAGCTCTTTCCAAACCTCTTTTTATACTATTATTTGCAACCGTACTTTTAATCTTCAATTCTACATATCTAAGGGCAGCCACCTTGTGGCTCGAAACCGCTCCGGACAATTTGAAGGAGAACGCCTTAATTGAATTCAACGTGGGTTACGCCGACGAGTTCGATCTGGTGGATTTGGGCTCAAGAACCCTGGGAAACATTGTCTTTCCGCAAATCATAGGGAAAAGCGGTGAATTCACCACCATAAAGGAGATAGCCCCGTCCTGGGCCTTTGTGACGGATGGCAGCATGCAGCCGGGCTCCTACGTGGCCTACACCTCCTACAAGCCCTTCATCTCCGGACAAGAGGGGCAGCCCACCAACAAATACGTCATGACCGCCACCCATATCTTTAATATAGGAACTGCCGCGGACGATTTGGTCACCAAGCCGACCGGAAAGATACCCCTGGAGATTGTGCCCTCGGTGAATCCCCTCCAGATAAAGTCTGGAGACTCGGTTCCCTTCCAGGTGCTCCTAAACGGTAAACCCCTCCCCAAGGTGGTTATCCTAGGCGAGCCCAAGGGCTACAATCCCGCCAATAGCCCCACCCACGCCAGGGCCTACTACAGCCCCACCGGGGATGACGGGAAGTTCAATTTCACGCCTCTTAAGCCCGGACTCTGGATCCTGAGCGTGCGGCACAGCCTTCCCAATGAGAAGAAAACCGAGTCCGACAATGTGGTCTATATCCACAATTTCACTTTCTTCGTATCAAACCCAGGCCCTGGCCACGGTGTTGCGGCAGCGCCTGCGGCTGTAGCCACTCCTCCGGCGGGAGCGCCTCCGGCAGGAGCGGCGCCTCCGGCAGCTACTACGCCTCCGGCAGGGGCCGCGGCCCCCACGGGCGCTGCGACTCCCCAGGCACCGGCCCCAGCCCAGGCGGCCGGAACCGGAGCGGCCCAGGCAGCCGGGAGTAAGTAAGGAACTAATAGGCTAGCATCTTTTTAGATATGCTATGCTTTAGGCCTTTCATGCTATGCTTTAAGCCTTTCATGCTACGCTTTAGGCCTTTCATCTAATGTTTTAGGCCTTTCCCTTAAAGCCGCTTGAAAGCTTTTCAAATAAGTCCAAGGAGATACTCTTTTAGAAAATGGATCCTCTAACCCTCAAGGTGATGAAGCCCGACCTCAATCCCGTCTTCGGGCACTTTGAAAACCTCTATTGGATAAAGTTTCCCCTCTACATCAGGGACATGGAGTTCGACGAGGAGAATCGCCTGGTGAGGATATTCGTGGAATACCACAAGAAGGCCACCTTTCCCTGTTCCTGCGGGCAAGCTGGCCTTAAGGTTCACGATAGGCTCATACGCGAGTGGCGCGCCTTGGATATTGGCTCCTACCAGACCATCATCCACCTGGCCGTGCCCAGGGTCAAATGCCCCCACTGCGGGGTTAAGCTCATCAAAGTGGGCTGGGCCAGGGATCACAGCCACTTCACCTACCTCATGGAGGAGAGGATCATGCTACTCACCCAGTACATGCCTCTGGCTAACATCGCCAGGTTCCTCTGCGTGAGCGAAAACAGGATCCAAAACGTGGTGGATCGCTTCACCGGAAACAAGCCCAGCAAAGAGAGCAAGAAGACCATGAAGAAGGACCAGGCGCAAATGCTTGACGCCAATCTTACGCCCAAGGGCCAGGCTGTCTCCACTTTTACGAAAGCGGAGGCTCCGGCGGTCCCGGAGAAAGGCGACGGCGCGCCTCCAACGCTCCAGGATGCCTTGTTAGGGGACCCTCAAGATAAGCCTATAACCTAAGGAAGCCTTTAGACTTTTAATTTTTTATCCTCTCTCCAACACACCCAAAAATCCCCGCACCTTTGGGGAAAACTCCAGCTTCCGCGGGGTTTTCCCCAAAATCTAGTTGACAGCAAAGCCCCCGGAAACTATTATGAATCAAAGGTTTTGCCTTTTTGGGCCTTTGATTAGTCCCCCTTTTGCCCCTGGCGGGCTTATGATTTTTGCTCTGGCCAAAGCTTAAAGGCATATTCTCTCTTGTCGAAAGAATGCTCTCACTCCTTTTTAGATAGCTTTCTAAAGAATGCTTTGAATTAACTTGCACAATCTTATCCACCTTAGGCCAAATAAAGGAAAGACAGGTGAATCTATGGATCCGGCAGCCTGGAAAATGGCTCCCCAGGAGATAGAGAGTAGAAGTTTCAAGATAATAGACGAGGAGGCTGGTAGCCACTCCTGGGAGCCCCAGGCCTGGACAGTGGTGCGGAGGCTCATCCACACCTCGGCTGACTTTGACTATGTGAAAGACACAGTCATAAGCCCTGGTGCCATTGAGTCAGGGATTGAGGCCCTAAGGAAGGGTGCTCAAATATTCACGGACACCAAGATGGCCTTAAACGGCATCAACCGAGGGAACCTGGAGTCCTACGGAGTTAGCGTCACCTGCCTGGTGGACGACCCTAGGGTGGTTACCCGCTCCAAGGAGAGCGGCTACACCCGCTCCCAGGTGGCGGTGGATTTGGTGTTTGAGGAATACCTAAGCGAAGGAAAACCCATAATCTGGGTCTTCGGAAACGCCCCCACGGCCCTCTACCGCCTCATAGAGAGGCTCACTATGGATCCCAAGCTAACGAGACCCGCTCTTATCGTGGGGTTTCCGGTGGGCTTCGTGAACGCCTATGAGAGCAAAAAAGAGCTCTCCATCTCCGGGCTACCGTATTTCATCACCAACCTCAGCCGCAAGGGCGGTTCCAACGTGGCCGCGGCCACCATAAACGCCATCGCCAAGCTGAGCCTTCAGAAGTAAGTTTTTTTTTACATATTTCGCTTTAATTTAGGGAGTTTACCTTGTCCAACATGGAACACCGCCATTGTCCAGCCATGCTCATCTCCGCCCCCTCATCCGGGCAGGGAAAGACCACGGTGACCGCGGCCCTGGCCCGCTATCACCGCAACAACGGCAAAAAGGTTCGGGTCTTCAAATGCGGCCCGGATTTCTTGGATCCTATGATTCTAGCCCACGCCAGCGGAAGCCCTGTGTACCAGCTGGATCTCTGGATGGTGGGGGAGGAGAACTGCGACGCCCTATTGTATGACGCCTCGGGAGACGCGGATTTAATCATCGTTGAGGGCGTCATGGGGCTCTTTGATGGAAACCCCTCCGCCGCTGACTTGGCCCAGCGCTTCAATCTACCGGTTCTAGCGGTTATTAACGCCCAGGCCATGGCCCAGACATTCCCGGCAATAGCCTTTGGGCTCGCCAACTGGCGGCCCAATCTTCCCTGGGCCGGTGTTTTGGCTAACCGCGTGGCTGGGGACAGCCACGCCAAGATCCTCAAGGACTCCCTTCCCCCGGACATGCCCTGGTTTGGGGCCCTCTACCGGGGTGACGACGTGGAGCTACCCAGTAGGCATTTGGGGTTGGTTCAGGCATCCGAGCTGAAGGATTTAGACGAGAGGCTAAACAGGGCCTCGGAGCTTCTTTCCCAACAAGAGATATCCGCCGTTCCCCCGGTGGTGGAGTTCACCCGCAAGGGAACGGACTTTAGCCCCTGGAAGGGGCGCCTCTTTGGTACAAGCGTGGGTATCGCCAAGGATGACGCCTTTAGCTTCATCTATCAGGCCAATCTGGACCTCTTGAACATCATGGGGGCTGAGCTCATATATTTCTCCCCCATCAAGGACCAGAGCCTACCCGAGGTGGACGCCCTCTATCTACCAGGCGGCTATCCGGAGCTGCACCTGGAAGCCCTCTCCCATAACACTGGAATCCTGGATGGCATCAGGGCCCATCACGCCAAGGGAAAGCCTGTCCTAGGCGAGTGCGGGGGCATGCTCTATCTCTTGGAGGAGCTGAGCTTCAAGGGCGAGAGCGCCAAGCTGGTGGGACTACTCCCCGGTAAAGCCGCCCTCTCCGGGGGATTGCGGGGCCTGGGCCTCATGGGGGCTGAGCTTCCGGAAGGCTTCCTCAGGGGTCACTCCTTCCACCACTCCAGTTTGGACATGAGGATAGAGCCCATTGCCCAGGCTGAGCGCCTGGACAAGCGCCGCCAGGAGAGCGAGGCGGTCTTCCGGGTGGGCCGCACCACCGCCAGCTACCTCCACTTCTATTTCCCCTCCAACCCGGAGGCCACGGCCCGCCTCTTTGCTAAAAGCTAGAAAGGCTCATTAAACCTAAAGATAGCAACATAAGCTACAAGCTAGATAAGC
>JAITJT010000229.1 GCA_031278795.1 Deltaproteobacteria bacterium
GAGCTGGCCGCGGTCTGCTTGTTGAAGATGCCCTCCGCCTCGCTTTCTTGGGTGATGGTCTCGCGGTAGACCACCTGGGGTTTACCAACCCGTGGATTGAGGCCGTGTTCCCGGCCCAGGCGGTGGATGAGAACGTCCAGGTGCAGCTCACCCATGCCTGAGATTATGGTTTGTCCGGTGTCCTCGTCCACCTTAATCCTAAAGGTGGGATCCTCCTCGGTCATCTTGGTTAAGGCATCGATTAGCCTGGGCGCGTCCGCGGCGCTCTCCGGCTCCACGGCCCGGCTAATAACCGGCTCAGCAGCTCTAATGGTCTCTAAGAGAACGGGCCTGTCCTCGGCGCAGATAGTGTCGCCGGTGATGGCCGAGCGTAAGCCCACAATGCCCACTAAATCGCCGCTTTTAGCTTCAGCTATCCTGTCCCTCTTACCGGCGTTTATGCGGTAGATGCGGCTTATCTTATCCTTTTGGGAGCGCCTGGCGTTTAGTACCTCTCCGCCTTCCTTCATGGTTCCGGAGTAGATGCGCACGAAATTTAGCTTTCTACCCTGCTCCATCATCTGGATCTTGAAGACCAAGGCGGCTAGTGGGTCTTGGTCTCTGGGCTCAATCAACACTTCCTTGTTCCCAGCGGTAACAGCCGGTATGGGAGGAAGATCCGGAGGGGCGGGAAGATAATCCACGATTCCGTCCAAAAGGGGCTGAACTCCCTTGTTGCGGAGGGCTGCCCCCGCAAAGACTGGCACCAATTTTAGCCCAATGGTCGCCTTTCTAATGGCTGCCTTTAGCTCTGGTACGGTAAACTCCTCATCATTTAAATAGCGGTCCATCAGGGCCTCGTCCGTGTCCGCCACGGTCTCAACTAGGACCCTTCTTTCGGACTCAGCCTCGGCTCTTAAATCTTGCGGGATCTCACTAATTAGCATCTCAGAGCCTAAGGAGTCGTCCGTCCAGGAGTAGAATTTCATCTCCAAGAGGTCGATTACGCCTTTAAAAGCGTCCTCCTCGCCCACGGGCCTGGTAATAACCAGGGGCGTGGCTGAAAGTTTATCCCGCAGCTCGCCTATAACTTTCTGGAAATCAGCTCCAACCCTGTCTATCTTGTTGATGAAGGCAAGCTTAGGTACAAGATATCGATCTGCCTGGCGCCAAACAGTCTCGGACTGGGGCTGCACGCCCCCCACCGCGCAAAATACTCCCACAGCCCCGTCTAGTACTCTAAGGCTCCTCTCCACCTCTATGGTGAAGTCCACGTGCCCGGGGGTGTCTATGATGTTGATGGTGTCGTTCCTCCACTCACAGGAGGTAACGGCGCTCATGATGGTGATGCCCCGGGTCTGCTCCTCGGGCAAGAAATCCATAGTGGCCTCACCGTCGTGAACCTCCCCTATCTTGTGGGTTCTTCCGGTGTAGTAGAGTATGCGCTCGGTTAGAGTGGTCTTGCCAGCATCAATGTGGGCAATGATGCCTATGTTGCGCAATCTGGTTTTAGGGTTGACCTGGGCCATGGATTTCAAAGACCTGTTTTATGCTTGAACCTGTTATATGCTTGTGAAAATGTTTAGTGATTGTTTACAAGAGCTAAGTAAGGGCGCTCAGGGAGCGCCCAATACCCGCTCCGCTTGGAGCTCCGCGTTAGCTGATTCTACCTGGGCCTTTTGCTGCTTTTTAAAATTTTGGAACTTTTGCCTAAGCTCACTATCATTGAGGGAGAGTATCTGGATAGCCAGATAGGCGGCGTTTTTAGCTCCGTTAACGGCCACGGTCGCCACCGGAACAGCTGATGGCATCTGCACGGTGGAAAGCAGCGCGTCCAAACCCAAGAGCGGGCCTGACTGGATGGGCACGCCAATCACCGGAAGGGTGGTGGACGCGGCCAGGGCCCCGGCCAGATGGGCGGCCATGCCGGCTCCGGCGATTATTATCTTAAGGCCTTTGGACTCGGCATCTTTGGCGTAGCTCGCGACTTTTTCCGGGTCGCGGTGGGCTGAGGCTATGAGCATCTCAAAGGGAACCCCGAAGCTTGTAAGTAGCCCTCCGGCCTCACCCATGACACCAAGGTCGCTCTTTGAGCCCATGACTATGCCAACCACCGGTACGGCTTTGGGGTTTTCGCTCATCATAGGCTCCTTTACAAGAAAATCTTTAGTAGCTGCGCCACATGGCGCATAAAGTAAATGCTACATTAGTTTTTTTTGGCTCAGGTGTCAAGATAAGGGCATAGGCACCCTCAAGCCCTTAAAGGGCTAAAGGGGGCCGCGGCGCCGGAGGCGCCCCGCGGCCCCTAAGTCCCCCAAAAGCTCCCAAGAAACTTCCATCTTTAATCCATGTACCTAAAGTGGTATATGTTATAATCTGCTTTTTAGCCTTCCCCTTAAACTGGAGCGAGCGTGATATCCCTCATTAACCAAGCCATCCTTGACCTTAAAGATTCCCTAGACGAGGCTAAAAGCCAGGAGTCCAGCATCATGGAGGGGGCTCGCCGCTTCGCGGCCTCCCTTAAGGATGGAGGCACCGTGTTCATCTGCGGCAACGGCGGCTCCGCCGCCGAGGCCCAGCATTTCGCGGCGGAATTCGTGGGACGTTTCCTGACCGAGCGGCCCGGGCTACCCTCGGTGTCTCTATCCGCCGACACCTCCAAGCTAACGGCCATAGGTAACGATTACGGCTACGACGAGGTATTCGCCCGCCAACTAAAGGCTTTAGCCAGACCCGGTGACTGCCTCTGGGCGCTTTCCACCAGCGGCACCTCCAAAAACATCATCAAGGTCTTGGCGGCGGCCAAGGAAAGGGGCATCTACAGCCTCTTCATGTGCGGAAAGACCCTCTCGGACCCATCCATAGCCGACACGGTGCTCTACTCCCCGGCTCCCTTCACCCCAAGGATTCAAGAGCTGCACCTCCTCTACGGACACCTCATCTGCCACCTGGTGGACGAGATACTCTTCTCCTCCAAAGGTGAATGACGAGGCCCCATATTGCCAATCGATCTTCCCGAACTGGATCCCAAAAAGATCACTCTGACATCCCTTAAGAGCCGCCACTCCAAGGTTAGCGCGGCCGACTTTGGAAAAGCCCTGGCGCCTGGCGGAAGCTTCAAGGGTTTTATAGATTCCCTCCCCAACATCCTCTCGGCTAAAGACCTAAAAGACGCGGCCCTAGCCATAGCCAAGGCCCATAAGGCCGGAAAAACCGTCATGCTCGCCATGGGCGGCCATCCGGTGAAGGTGGGGCTCAATCCTCTCATTATTAGTCTCCTTGAAAAAGGCTTAATCTCATCCATCTCCGGAAACGGCTCGGTGATGGTGCACGATAGCGAGATAGCCTTAAACGGCTCCACCTCAGAGGACGTGAGCGGTACCTTGGACGAGGGGGCCTTTGGGGTCACAGATGAGACGGGATCTCTTATATCCCTAGCCGCGCGAAACGCGGCTAGGGATAATCTTGGCTTGGGAAAGGCCCTGGGCCAGGCCTTATTGGATCTTAAGCCTGCCTATGCGGATCTATCTCTCTTCTGTGCGGCTTATAAGCTCAAGGCGCCCTTGACCGTGCACGTGGCCCTGGGAACGGATGTCTACAACATCCATCCGGACGCTGACGGGGCGGCCCTGGGGAAGGCATCCATGGATGATTTTTTGACATTCTCCCGCCTGGTTGCCACTTTGGAGGATGGAGTCTTTATTAATCTAGGCTCTGCTGTCATAATGCCGGAGGTTTTTTTAAAGGCCGTATCCCTTACCCGCAACCTAGGGTTCAGGCAGCCAGGGCTCACCACCATCAACATGGACTTCATCCACCAGTACCGCACCAGGGTAAACGTAGTGGAGCGCCCCACCCACACAGGTGGCAAGGGCTACAACCTGGTGGGGCACCATGAGATAATGTTTCCCCTGCTCATGAACATGGCGCTGGAGTATTTGGAATCCGGGGAGGCGCGTTAGTCATAATGTTCAAGCGTATCTTAAAACATCTTGTGAAGCATATGGTTAAAACCGCTATTAAAACCATGCCTCATGGGAAAGGACACCTCCTTGTCGCCTTAATCTGCGCGGCCGTTCTCGCTTTCACCATTCTCCTAGGCGATCCTCTCGATGCCCAGACCACGAAAAAAAAGCCGTCTCCCAAGGCCTCCAAGAGTACGAGTAAAGACGCGAAAGAGGAGCCGCCCGCGGAAGAGGTTAAGGTAGGCGCCCCCAAGCCGCTTAGCTCCAGAAGCCTAGCCCACTTGTACGTGCTCATGAAAAGCGAACCGCCTTTAGCCCCCATCGACCTGGATTATTACATAAGCCATCTCGCTCAGATAATTTCCCTGGATAAGAATCCGGAGAACGTGGGCCTGGTCCTGGAGGGGACCGGCTGGACCGAAAGTAGGTTAGCCTATGTGTGCGTGAAAATCGGTCTGGGGCTCATGGGCATCCTGGACAGTGAGAAACTGGATCCCAAGAGATATCCGTTTTTTGTCTACCCCTCCAAAGAGGAGGAGGAGCTCATAGCCCTCATGGAGCCCGACATTTCCAAGGCTTACAAGGCCATCATCCAGAAGGACGAACCCAGAAACCTAAGGGGAACCAGAGGCAAATCCCAGAGGAGAAATCCCTAAAACATTTTTAGTTTTTGTTCTTAAATATAAATACCACGTCTTTAATACTTTTTGGAAATGCTTAGACGTTTCCATTACAACAAAATCAACAATTGAGGTTCCCAAAATGTTTAAACGTATCCATTCCCTTTCCAAAACCGCCCTTCTGGCGGCCGTCATCATGGCTGTTCTCTCTCTCATGATCCAGGGCGTTTTTTCCACTCCAGTGTCCGCGCAGCCTGGAGATGACCCAAACTACAAATATCCTGTGCTCACTGACAAGGATTTCCAGCTCTTTCTAAATCTCATCGACTACCTCGAAACCGATAAAGATCCTGAACTATTCTACAAGGACAATAATGTCACGGAGGAATATGCCCAGGTGGTGATTTACAAAATTTCCGTGAACACCATGGGTATACTCACAGGCAACACGGAAGAGGTGGGCAAGGAATTCGGGCAAAATATCGTTTTCTCTCCAGAAGAGACACAAATATTCGATAAATATCAAGATCAGATTATAGCGGGACTCGTGAAATTGGGTTCCAAACCAGCCGAAGATGAGTAGAATCTCGAAAATTAAAAAATTTCCTTAAAGCTTAATCCTTCAAGGGAAAATCGCAAAGGCCGCGGAGTAGCATCCGCGGCCTTTGGTTTTTCCTCTTTTTTATGTATAAGTTTATGCTACATCTCTCTAAAGCATCTTTTTTTGTGGCAGAATATAAAGAGCTATAAGTGAAATGACATTATTTGCCATATGATGCATGGAACATAAATATTGTTCCACATGTTTTAGCCTTGAATTATAGCTGCATTTTTTTTGCATTAGAATGGCTTAAAGATATAAATGAGATTTTATTTTTTCGTCTCCAAATAGTAGTGGAAGTGGCAGATGTCCCCTCCCTCCATTATGGTGCTCTTGCGAATAAGTAAGAGATCAGGCGCGTATCCTTTGACAAATCCCGAGTCCCGCGAGCAGGAGAGAATGAAACCCAGATCCTCTATGCCTAGCTCCCTGTACATCTCGCAGTAAGCGCAGCGGGTCACCTCGTAGTCGAAAGTATTGTCGTCCAATTTCAGCACCCTGGTTTCCAGGGCTCCGCCTTTTTGCCAGAGCGGCTGGATGGCCGCCAGTTCCCTGGGGCCTGGTTTTACATTTTCCTTTTCCGCCATCTTTCGTCCGGCCTCCACGGCCGAGCGCTCTATGGTCTTGAGGAGCGCTTCTTTGGCCTTTTCCTCCCCATAGTCCTCTTTCAAAACATCATATACGGTTTTGAGTATCTGGGCCTCTATCCTTCTTTGCTCTAGAAGTGTTATCTCCATGTTTCCTCCAAAAATATGGCCGCCCCCGTTTCCAAATAATTTGGGGATGGGGGCGGCAAGCAAAAAGAAATGTGATCGGATTTGACTAGGCTTTCCAGAGCCCGTGTATGTTGCAGTACTCCCTGGCGGTGGGCGTGCCGTCGGTCGTCTTGAACACGGCCTCCGGGACGTCTCCGGCCTTGAGGTGCTTCTTCTGGGTGACTCCGTCCACCGTTATCTCAATCCACTGGATGAAGTGCTTCTCCTCCGAGGGGTGGATAGTGGAGCCGATGGTCACCTTGTATCCGCCGTCCACCTTGGTGATGACTGGTACGTGCTTCTCCTTGGCGCCGTCCGAGGTGTTGGCTTCTTGAAGGATCATGGGCTCCCCGCAGCAAGAGGGGATGCAGCCTGAGCTGGTCTCCACCTCGACCGTCTGGGGACACTTGGCGCATTTGTATATTTCACTGATTTGGGTCATGTTGCTCCTTTATACTTTGTCTGTCTGTCTGTTGTTGGAAGAGTCGCGCTCCGGATGGTATTAGAGGCTCCCCAGCACCTCAAAGTAGGCCCTGGCGTGGGCGCAGGCCGGACAGATTTCGGGCGGCTCGGTGCCCTCATAGATGAAGCTGCAGTTGCGGCAGCGCCATTTGATGGGCTTGGCCTTCTTGAAGAAGGTGCCGTCCTTGATCTCCTTGAGGTTCTCCAGGAACCTTTTCTCGTGGAACTCCTCGGCCTTGGCGATGTTCTCCAGGGCGCTGGAGATGATGGGGAAGCCCTCGGACTTGGCGACTTTGGCGAACTCGGGGTACATGGTGGTCCACTCGTAGTTCTCGCCCGCCGCGGCCGAGGCCAGGTATTCCTGAAGCTCACCCACGATTCCCGCTGGGTAGGCGGCGTTTATCTTCACCTCGCCTCCCTCCAGGAATTTGAAAAGCCTCTTGGCGTGCTCGAGCTCCTGCTCGGCGGTCTCCATGAATATGGCGTGAATTTTCATGAACCCGGCTTTTTTGGCCACTGATGCTCCGATGGTGTACCGACTTCTGGCCTGAGACTCTCCGGCGAAGGCCGTGAGTAGGTTGATTTCGGTCTGGGAGCCCTTAATGCTTTTAGTCATGTGTACTCCTTAACGCTTTGTTGTGAATTTTTTTAGAAAAAATATGTTGGCAGCTTTTCGGATGCCGGTGATTAACGAAAAAAAATGGGAAAAATGAAAAAACGAAAAAAATGGGAAAAAAATGAAGCCGGGCGGAAAGATTTGAAAATGGTCAAAAAAACCATGTTTCAAAAATATCCAATGTCAAATTATAAAATACATACTTTTTCCTGTCAAACCTCCCTGTGAATTATTTTTCTTCACCGCTGTGGAGGCCAAGATAGCTAAAAATGAAACATGTTTCACAGTTGGGAAATCTCATTTACGTCCAATATCAATGTTCGCCTATCAATGTTACACGCGAAACTTTTTGGAATATTTAGACGATTAGAGATCATAATCTTGAAGCAATATGGTACTTTTTTGGAGTTTATGCCTAAAATGATCTAATTATTGGATTATGAGCTAGTATGAGTTTTGGCTTTTGTGGAAAATTCAATTTTGCCCAAAGCACCAAAAAAAACTCTGTTATGTGTAGCATCTACATCTTGGCCTATCTTAAAAAAATTGCCCTATTTTATTAGCCCTCTTTGATAATTTTTTTTGAGCTCTTTATTTATGCAAGATTTGAGAGCTTATTGGATTTATTTTCGCTTTAGCTCTTTCACCTGAATAATCTTTTTAAGTTAAAGATAGAAAAACCCCCAAGGCTTGGCCCCGGGGGTTTTGCTGTTTGCTTATTTATGTCTATCTAGGCTTAGGGCTGGCTAGGAGCTCCAGGGGTTTCCGGAGTGCTAGCCTCAGATCCAGCAGGAGAAGAGGCGGCCGGGGCGGCCTTAGCCTCCTCCTTGGGAGGCTCTATGGTCACGAGCTGCCCTAGGCCGCGGCCGAAGTTGTCCGGGGCGTACATCTCAGAGGCGCTGGGGCCTGGAGCCAGGTAGGTTCCCGGGGTGGTGGGCCTCACCAGATAGGAGAACTCATAGACTCCAGCCGGCAGGTATTGGGCAAATACCGCGACACTCTCCCTTCCGGGCTCCACGTGGTCATACCAGTACCTGTAGCCGGTGTTGGAACTAGGATCCGCCACTTGGCTGGCAAGTGAGCTATCCTCGCCTCTAAGCCTCAGGTCCACCACCTCGAATCCAGCCGGGATTTTGTCCTCAAGGACCAGGTTGTAGCGCTCCACGTGGCTGATGAAGGTGAGGGTCACCCTCACCACCTGGCCCCTTTGGAAAGCGCTTACGCCTGGGCCAGACTCTTGAGGCTGGATAACCTTGTAATCCCTTGAAAGGACTAGGCCGTTTTGGGTGACAGCACTCAGATCCGCCTCCTTGAGGCGGTAGCTAAGAGCAGCCTTGGCCCAGAGCGTGCTCTCACCGGTTTTGGTGTAGCTTAAGGGGCCTTCTAGAGTGGATAGCTCTGATATGGGTAAGAAGGCCGAGACAGGCGCATCCGTTGTGGAGCTAAAATTACCCTCCATGAGCTTTTTGGAACCTAGCTGGGCGCTATAGCCCTCGTCTAGCTCTTCCGTCTCAAAGGTGTCTATGAAGGTGGAGAGGGCCTGGAGAATGGTGGCGCTGCGGTAGGTGCTTCCGTAGTTGTCGTCCTTGGCGGAGAAGGCAACGCTTCTAGCCAAAGAGGGAAGCAGCTGGTGGTAAGGTGAGGCTTGGGTCATGAGCAAGAGAATCTGGGCGTTCATGTCGCTTGGGCTTTGGAGCCAGAGGGCCGGAATGAAAGGTGAATTCTTAACCGAGGTCGTGCCCGGAGCGATCTCTAGGTTGTTGGTGACCAGAGGTATAAGCTCTGTTAGCATTCTGGTGCGGTTCTGGCTTTTGTTCATGACAGCTACAGACTTAGTGAGGAGGGAGAGGCCGTAGATGTCCAGGCTTTCTTTTTTTAGGAAGAAGACCTCCAAGTCACTCTCGGTATCTAAGCCGCTCTTGGTGAGGGCGTAGAGGATGAAGAGGCGTAGATCAATACCCTTATTATCCTCCGTGGTGGCTGATTTAAAGGAATCCGTGAGATAGCCCTGAATTCTTCCAATTAACTCGCTATCCACCTCATAGCCCTCATTCTTGGCGTCAATTAAGAAGCTAAGAACATAAGCGCTTAGGTAGGGATCCCTCTTGTCCCAGGTATTCTCAGACTCCCAAGCGGTGAAACCTCCGGATATCTCGTGCTCTCTAACTGTTGCCAAATGAGTTTCCACCAAAGATTTAAATGCCTCAACTTCTTTTTCATCATAGCCTAGCCTTGGGGCTAGTTTAACTGCATAAATGGAGGCCAAGGCCTTGGAAGTCTTTTGTTCCATGCACAAATATGGATAATTACTTAGCCATAGCATGGGGCCTTTCATTGTTGGGGCCAAACTGGGGGCAATCTCCACACTTAGACCGCTAGTCTTGTCAACTCCGGAGATGTTAGCGGCCTCAGGCAGCTTGATAGCCACCTCTGAAGTGCCTTCTAAGAGCTCATTGTAGGCCGCGAAGGTAACCAGCGGTCCGGCCGGGGCTATGGGAAGCCTATACTCCACCCGGTCCTGTAGATCATCCATGGTCACGGAGAACTGGACCTTGGCTGAGCTAGAATCCTGGGCCTCCACCGGGAAGAATAGCTCTTTACTCTCAGCGGGGCCCACGTCCACGGTCTTGGTGTCTTCTTCACCGTCTAAGAGCTTCAAGTTATCCGAGCGGAACTCCACCTGGGCCTGGCCGGACTTGTCACCCCGGTTGGTGACTATGATGCCAGCTAGGAACTTGTCATTAACTGATGCGTATTTGGGTAAAGAGCTACGTAAAAGTAGATCCTGGGTCACCAGGAACTCGCCTTCACCAGTGCCTGTTAGTCTCCCGTGGCCCGTGGCCACGGCGTAGACCTTGAAGGTGGTGAGGTTGTCCGGAAGCTTGAAGCTAAGTTTGGCAGTTCCAGAGTCATCAAGGTCCACAGCTCCCTCAAAGAAGGGAACCGTGCGGAAATCCAGGCGGATGCTTCCGTCCAGACGGTCTTCAGCATAGCCCCCGCCTCCGGCCGGGGCGCCTCCTCCCTTGTCGGCCCAGTTACGCCTTCCTATGACGTTTCCCAAGTTACTTATGGTCTGAACCAATATAGGAAGCTCTTTTCCAAATAGCTTCTCCGGATGGAAGGCATCGTCACCTCCCAGCTGGATTACCGCCTTGTCCACCACGACCACCGCGAGCTCGGCCGTGCTAAATGGCTGTCCTTGTGGGTCGGTCACCTTGATGTCAATCTCCACCTCCTGGGCCGGGCGGTACTCTTGTTGAGCGGTTGTGGCCTCAACCTTTAGGACGTCTTTCTGGGAAGGAACTAATAATTTAGCGTAGCCCAGCCTAAAGGTGGGTTTACCCAGATCCACGTTGTTCTCATCTGGCTTTTCAGAGACCCTTCCCCGCATAAGCAGAACCGAGACGAAGACGTTGGGGGAGTCGTCCTCTGTTAGAGGAATCTCCAAGACTGGACTTTGACTATCTATCTGGAAGATCCTCTCCTCTTTCACCCCGCCCCGCTCTAATGTTAGTAAGCCCGATCCTTCGCTAAAGGGGCTCTGCACCAGGATTTTAGCGGTGTCCCCGGGGCTGTAGACGGTCTTGTCTGGAACCAGGTTAAGGGAGTCGTCGTTTTCCATGAGCCAACCGCTACTCTCCGTTCCCCCGAAGGCGTAGAAGCTGGTGGCGGCTTGGTTCACCAAGCCGTCTTGATCAGCTGTTTCCGCCACGGCGTAGTAGAAACCGCTTTTGGGCGGAGTGAGGGATACCTTGAGCGGGGCTGAGTCAGTGGTAAGGTCTTGGGTCTCTATCTCCTCGTCCGTGAACTTGGATACCCAGCCGTAGACGCCTCCCACCAGCTTGCGCCTGGTGGAGGTGAAGTAGCGCCTGTATAGTGTTAGCTTAACCTTCTGGCCGGGAAGTATTTTCCCGTCCAAATCGCTTGCGATTAGATCCAGTTCCACCTGATCCCCCACCTGGTTAAGAACCGATGAGGTCTTAAGGCCTGCGTAGACCTTAGCTGGATGCACCATTTGAGTTGTGGACTGAAAGACGCTGCGGCTGTCCACGTCTGTGGCCGTGGCCTGGATGTGTAGCGTCCTGGGGAAGGGCGTCTTGGAGGGTACCAGCTCTATGTCAAAGCTAAGCTTTCCGTCAGAATCAAGTTTTCCGGCGGCTTCCCCCATGGGTGTGGTGTCGAGCTGGCTCACCAGCTCGCCCGTCTCCGGATCGCTATTGGCCGCGTAATAGTTGTAGAGCGTATAGGCCGAGAGCCCCGGAAGAGTAAAGGCGTAGTTGGGCTCCATCTCGGCTACCCAGCCGGCGTCGAGGTTAGCGGCCTTGGCTCCGTAGTGGTAGTTGGCGCTTATCTCTATCTTTTCCTTGTCACCCGCTACCGCTGGCCCCTCGGGAAGCGTAAGCGTTAGCTCAAAGGCGGGCGGGCGGTAGGCGCTTACCAGGATATTTTCCACGTAGCTGTAGTCTTTCGTGTTGTAGAGCTCTTTGAGCTGAGGTATAGTTCTTTTTTTATCCGGAGCCCTATCTAGGTAAACACTATAAGATCCGTAAGGTGCGTCATCGGGAAGGATCTCCTCTACGGTCATGGTTCCAAAATCACTAACCTCAAGGGTCTTATCCAAAAAGACTGTGCCACTTGGGGTGAAGATAATGATTCTTCCCTCCGGGCCCGTCCAGTCATCCATGGCGTCACCGGTATTTAGTCTTACGATTAGCTTCATGCGCAGCGTTTCGCCTGGTTTGTAGACAGGTTGCGACGTGAGCAGGAAGATATCGTTTTCATTCATGTTTAGAGGCCTATCTTGATCCTGGTACTCCACGTCATAGTTCCAGCGCACGAATTTTGAGTCCCAGCCCAGGTTCCAGATGGCTAGATCACCATTTAAGTTCGCTGTAACGAAGAGATCTTCTTGGTATCCATAACCGCTATCATCCCCATCCGGTCCTTGCTTTTGGAGTATTTCGGTTCCCCCGGGAAAGGCCGCCAAGCCGTTCTCATCGGTGGTTCCCTCATAAAGAAGATCCCCATCCTTGCTCCAGAGCTTCACGTCCGCCCCGGGGAGGCTCTTTCCGCTGGAGAGTTCAGTGGTCCACACCAAAGAGTTCCCCCTCCCTATCTTGGCGGTGAGGCCGATGTTTGTTATCTGCAGAACCAGAGGCTTTTTGGAGACCTTATCGTCTAAGGCCAAAAAGAGAATCTTTCCAACCGCGTCATTTGCGAAGAGCTCGTCCAGGTCGAGGCGCACGTTCTGGGGAGTGACCTTGGTGCTTCCCGCGGCCTTTAAGGTCAAGGTCTTATCTGGTCGTGGCGGGAGATTTCCCTTCTTAATTAGCGTCTGGGTCGTGTCATTTGTGTAGAAGCCGGAAGAATCTAAGCCAATGGAGTTTTTCGCGAAGAACTTCACGGCCTTGGCCTCATCCAAGGCCCAGCCGGAGAGGGTGGTCTCGTCTAGGTTGGTGAGCGTCACGGGCACCAGATGGGGGCTAGAAGACTCAATCGTTCCGCTAGTTATGTCAAAGCGGGCATCCGGCTTGAACTCCGTGGTTCGCACCTGGAAGCTTTTGTCGCTATCGAGTTTCCCGCCAAAGACGTCCTCAAGTCCAGCCTTAAGCGTTATGGTGTACTCGGTGGCCGGCAGAAACCTGGGCCAGAAACTGAAGTTTGACGAGACCCTATCAGCTTCCGCAGCATCCTCGTCATCGCTCGCGCCATCACTAGCGCCTTCACTGGGACTATCTCCAGCCTTGGCGTTTCGGGCTTGAAGCTTAGCCTTGGCATCTTCAAGGGCGGGATGCGGAGGTGTGGTCTCGATATGCTCAAGAACGCTGGAATACTTAACCGGATTGGTGAAACTTATGTAGAAGGAATCGTCACGCGGGTCTATCACCCTTCTGACGCGGTTCTCCTCAGTTGTGTTGATTTCCAGGGTCGCATCCAGCGGCCCGTGGGTCCTGGCGTTCGCCAGCTCTAAATCCCTTGGCAGGGGATTTAGGCCCTGCTGGGGAAGGAGACCCTTTTTAAGTACTATTTGGTAGCTTGAATTAGCCATGAGATCGGAGTTGGGCGAGACTACGTAGTGAGTAGTGATATATTCCTCACGGTCCTCGTCTTTGATCCAGGTGGCCTTCACCTCGTTTTTGTTTTCGCTAGCGTCAGTCCACACGAATACCCCGTTTTCGTTCAAGGCGTCTATGTCCACTGGCTGGTTGAAGGCCACTTTCCACTGGGGGCGTTTGTCGGCCTCCACCGGGTCTATGCCGTAGGTGTCCTTGTAGCTATCAAAGGCCGTCTGAAGATCGGGAAGTTCTATCTTAGCCGTTACGTCCTGTTTAAGGCTCTTTCCAGTTAAAGATTTAACCTTGCTACTGTCTAAGGTGGCCGTAAGCGTGAGGCTTCCGTAGAGAGGCTTGTCAGGCACGAAGGCCAAAGAGTATTGGTTGACCCAGGCGAGTTTTCCCGGGATCTCCGGGTCCACTCCCAAGGCGCCTGGCTCCACGTTGTCGTAGTCGCCCAAGGCGACCATGGGCTGGTTAAAAACCGCCACCACCTGGGTGAAAATCTTAGTGTCACCGCTTGGATATATACCGAATAGCTCAAGAGCGACAGAGGCGTCCGGAAGCGGGGCTGACTGAGCCGGGGAAGGCGGCTCCGCCTCAACCGGTGCCTCCTGTGCGGCTGGGGTCTCGGCCGCGGGCATTGCCTTCGCCTCTTCACCGGCGCTTGGTGCCGGTGGTGCCGCCGGGGGCGGCGTCTCCTCATTGCAAGCGGAAAGCGCCAGCACGAGGAAGAGGGAAAGAAATAGCCTCAGAGAATAGTTTTGTAAATATTTATGGAAAAATGAGCTACTCATCTTAAACTCCAGAGCGGGAAAACTTTTTGTAACGCGAGGAATGCGTCCGTTTTTTTAAGAGCTGGTTAAGTGCTATAAGGATTATGAAAAATTTCAATTAAGAAAAACAATAAAATAATATCTAAGATTCTTATGTGAATAAGGTTTCAGCTGAAATATTTATAAAAAAAATACGAAATATAATTCAAATAATCCGCAAGGGACTCTTTTTATACAGAGTATAAATACTCCTAAAGAAAACTACTTGTAACATAATAGCCAAATTAAGAAATAAATCAATATGAGTGAAAAAACAATCCAGGGATAAACTATTGAATTTAAAGATAAATATTTATGCTTTATGAAAAAAGCGCATTTAGACGAAAATAATTCATATGCTTTTCAAAATTGTTGGAAAAATTCTTGCACCTCGTTGGAAAAATAAAGATTGACTTTTTTAAGCTGTAACTTATAAACAGACGCGGGTGAAAAACCTCTATGGAAAAAATATGATATCTCTGCGGTAATATTTTTTTCACTCGGACAAACCATTTTCTTAGCTATGACAGGAAAAATCAAGAGTGGCGCTGTTGGGTTTTCACTAAATTTTTAGGCAAAATCATTTTCTTATCCTTGAGGGAAAAAATCAAGGATCCGTGAGGGAGGCTATTTACCCAACTTAGGGTAAATTCAATTTTTATTTTATTTCAAGGTGTCAGCGGGGAGGAAATTTTTTTCCGAGTGGTCATGATCTTGGCTAAAGTGCCCGAAAGAGCGTCCCTTGTGCCACACTATCCTCTTAGAGCGAAATATTTCCCCTGTTAAAGGGCGGGAAATGGCTCTCTCCTCCACTCTGTTGAAGTGGGAGAAGAGCTCGTAGGGGCCTCCGCTCTTACGGTGGCCCAGAGCCCCGGTGACGGGGGTGCCGTAGACCTCAATTAGATCCTTAAAACCCTTGTTTCTGCCCACCTTGAAGAGCCTCGGATCCAAAGGCGGGGAGGAAGAGGAGAGAAGCGTGACTTCCGAGGGCGCCGTCACCGTGAGCCTTTTGAGGAGCTGGGGAAAGAGGAGAATCAGATCATTTTTCTGGAGGGTGAGCCCGGCCAGGGCGGGGGAGGGGGGTACCTCCAGGACGGGAATCCCCAGCCAGCGGGGAAGGAGGAGGCTGAAGAGGAAACCGAAGGGAGTGTGCGTGGGAACCGTGGAGAGCACTCTCTTTATCCCACCATAGAGGAAGGCGGCCGCGTTTGCCTCCTCGAAGAGCATGGCGCTAGTGTGGGGAGTGATTCTTTTGTAGCCACTGGCGTCCGTGGAGGTGAAATTCACCAAGCCCGCGCGGGTGAAGGCCCCCATGAGGGTAAGGGCGTAATCCACAATCCCGGTGGAAGCTTTTGGGGTTTTGAGCCACGGAGCCGAGAGAAAGACCGTGAAAAAGGTGTTTATTTCCTCCACCAGGCTAGAAAGGGCAGCGTCCGCGAATGTGCGCTTCTCCAAATCCATGGCGGGCATGAGGAAAGGCACGCTGGAACCCCCCGGGAGCGCGCGTACAGAACTCCTTATCAACCTCACGAAATCGAAAGGCTGGAATATGGTTTTATTCTCCAGGTTCCGCACTTTGACCTTACACCTTCCTTATAAGGATGCCAGACTCCAGCGTGGAGGACGTCCGTGACACAATTTAAGGCGTGAATAAACCGTATGGTATCACATGAGGCATCCAAAATGAAAAATAAATGCAAAATACCCGTAAAAGACATTATATTCCATTTTTTGGATTTATTCTGGTTTTTGTAATAAAATAGTAGTTAATATTATAAATTTAACAATATATGGTATATATTGCTTCACGGCCGTGAAGCAAAGGGAGATGGGCTCGCTCCCAGGGCGAGCGGTCGAGCCCTAGGCGCCCGCATAAGGCGAGGCGAAAAAAAATACATGAATTACACAATAAAAAAAATTTTAGAAGATAAAATTTCGTATTATCATAGGCCCAAATATATTTACATTTCCAAGGCCGTAGTTTAAGTTTGCAGGGCAGCGGAAATTGTTTCAATCCTGTGAAAAGCAAGTGCCTTAAGCTCTATTCAAGTCCATTAGAAGAAAATCCGTAAGAGAAAAAAATATATTTGCTTCTTGCTTTGCGACCTTGACAGCTTCAAGGGGCGTTCTTATATTTAAAACAGGTAGTAGCTGCCCTGGGAAAACGCTCATGGGGCAACTCCCCCGCCCTATTATGGGTTAAAGTATAGAAGACCCGCGCGAAAGGGAAAAAATCACGAGTTTCCAGAAATGCCTTGAGCCATGCACAAATCCATGAGTGCGGGGAGTTACGTCACTCACTAGAAAAGATTTCGCAATCGCGCTCAAGGTCCCCATCCAACAACCATACCAGCTCTCCTATGCTGGTATCCTGCCATTAAACTAACTGCAATATCTCTCCCCTTACATAACAGATGGGGTTTACCCCATTACCTGCCTAAACTTGCGGCGGCTTTAACAGGCCGCCGCCTTCTTTTTT
>JAITJT010000022.1 GCA_031278795.1 Deltaproteobacteria bacterium
ACCCCCAAAATTCTTCCAAAAAAACCCCCAAAATTCTCCCAAAATTCTCCCAAAATACTTCCAAAATACTTCCAAAATACTTCCAAAATACTCCCAAAATACTTCCAAAATACTTCCAAAATACCCCCAAAATTCTCCCAAAATTCTCCCAAAATACTTCCAAAATACTTCCAAAATACTTCCAAAAGTACTCCCAAAATACTCCCATGAATAGTTTCGCGAACAACAATCTAAGAATTTAAAATTCCTGTTTTGTCCATAGTATAAGGGAACAATTAGAATTCGTAATATTGATTTTATTTTTTTTTTTTGACGCATACGCAAAAAAGGAAAAAATCCTATTGCGCCTAAACATGGTAAAAATAGAGTTAAGACCAAAACAAAGGAAAAAATCCAAAAAACGTCTAAACATGGACAAAAATCAAAATTCAGCCCCAAATTAAGAAAACACTCTAGTCTCTCCTTCCCTATACCCCAAATCTAAATATGCCTATCAAAATTACTTAAGCAGCTCTGCATTTAAAGCTTATTGTTTTTAAATTCTAAGTTTTTATAGCATCATATTTGATATTATACCCTAAAATACATAAATTCGCATATTTTCCTCTGGAGCGAAATTTGGCAATGAAAGTTTTCAAATCCCCCACCATAATTTGACAGATAATACTAATGAAATCGAGATTTTCCGGCGTTTCTTGTCTTTTCCTCCAGTTTCTGCTTTATTTGTCTTGTGTCGAAAAGGCACCCGCTTGTTTTAAAACGCGAGTTTTCGTTTCTCTAAACCCCTAAAAATAAAGTCTAAAGGCGATTGAAACTCTTCACATTTTGAGGGAATATCCCCATGGAAAACACAGCCTTCCTCTTTCCCGGCCAGGGCGGGCAGTTCGTGGGCCAGGGCAAGGCCTGGTACGACGCCTACCCCCAAGTACAAGAAATATTCCGCACAGCGGACGAGGTCACGGGGCTCCCCATATCCAAACTCAGCTTCGAGGGACCCCTAGACGAGCTCACCAAGACTTGCAACCTGCAGCCGGCGGTTCTCGCGGTGAGCCTGGCCGCGGCCTCGCTCCACAAGGCAGCCGGGCGTAGCCCCAACTACGCGGCCGGGCACTCCCTGGGGGAGTTCGCGGCCCTGTGCGCGGCCGAGGTCTTTGACGTGCCCACGGCCTTTGAGCTCATAAGCCAAAGGGCGACACTTATGCAAAAGGCGGCCATGAAGAACCCGGGCACCATGGCGGCCATACTCAACCTGGACATCCCCACCCTGGAGTCCATCTGTGAACTGGCCTCAGCCGAGGGCACCGTGGTTATCGCCAACTACAATACCCCCCAGCAGACGGTCATCTCCGGCACCAGCCGGGCCGTGGCGGCGGCCGTGCGCTTCGCGCAGGCCAAAGGTGGGCGCTCCATTGCCCTTCCGGTCTCCGGAGGCTTCCACAGTCCCCTCATGGCTGAATCCGCCTTTGCTTTCTCGGACATCTTAAGGAACGTGGATTTCAAAAGCCCCAAGATTCCGGTCATACCCAATGCCTTGGGAACGCCTGTGAGCGATCCTGACGAGCTGAAGGTAAGACTCATTGCCCAGATGACCTCCCCGGTGAGATGGGTGGACACCATAAATTCCCTCTTGGAGGCCGGGGTGAAGAACTTCTGTGAATGCTGGCCCAAGCCCTACCTCTCCAACATGATAAAAAAATGCCTCCCTGAAGGAAGTGACGCAATCTTGTACCTTCCCTAGGATATTTCAGTTTATGGAAGATTGGTCTTTAATTTTTGAAGATTTGTTACTATAAAGGAAAAAGATGAGAGATGGGCCCCATTAGCTAGAGGGTCTCAAGATTCCCTGACAAAAAGAATTTCAAGAAAAAATGACCCAAGAGCCCCTCGCCAGTGAAGACAAAGTTAAATTAGCCTCTAAAGATATGGATAATAGCGCGGCCTCTCAAAAAGATCTTGATCTTAGCCAAATAGATGGGCCTAAGGGAGAGGAAGCCCCCCAAAGAGTGAAAAAAACCTGGAAAGGGAGGATTCTCAAGGGATTTATCCTTAGCCTCTTGGCTCTTTTTTTACTTTCCGGGCTCTTTTACCTCGTTTTAGGTCTCTTTCCGGATCCCTTGGAGGAAGGCGCCGGATGGGACTGGACAAAGCGCGTCACCGACCGCCATGGTCGAGTCTTGAAAGAGTATCTCTCTCCCTCTATGAGCAAGCGCGACTTTGTCGCGCTCTCCCGCATTAGCCCGCATCTAAAAGAGGCCATAATAACGGCCGAGGACAAGCGCTTCTATTACCATCCGGGTTTTGACCCCTTGGCGGTAATGAGGGCCGCCAAGATTAACCTTTCGCGTGGCGCTATAGTTAGCGGCGGCTCCACCATCACCATGCAGCTGGCGAGGCTCACCCTGGGCCTTAGCCCAGGGCCCAGAACCTTCACCCGCAAGCTAAAAGAAACTTGGCTGGCCCTCCTCATAGAGAGACACCACACTAAAGACGAGATATTGGAGAGCTACCTCAATCTGGTACCCACCGGACGGCTCACCGTGGGTGTGGAGGCGGCCGCCAGGTTGTATCTGGGTAAGGGCGCGGACACCCTAAGCCCGGCCGAGGCGGCCTTTCTGGCGGCCATTCCGGCATCTCCCGGGTCCCTTGACCCCTACAGGCACTTCGACCGCACTATCAAACGCCGCAATGAGATTCTCAAAAGGATGGAGGAGAGGGGTTATTTGGACCCAGAGGCCGCCACCAGGGCCCAAGCGGAGAGCCTCTCCCTCAACTATAGCCCTCCCCCCTATCTAGCCCCTCACTTTGTGAGCTACGTCACCCGCTACCTCCCCCATGAGCCCTCTGAGAGCCTAAGAAGCACCTTGGATCTGGAGCTGCAAGAGCGCCTGGAGGCCTTGGCGAGCGAGAGCGTGGAGAGCTACCGCGAGATGGGCCTGGAGCAGGTGAGCATCCTGGTCATGAGCCTACCTGAGCGGGAGGTGCTGGCCTGGGTGGGCTCAGGGGACTTCTTCAACCAAAAGGACGGGCAACTGGACGGGGTATTGGCTCCGCGCCAGCCTGGATCAGCCTTAAAACCCTTCATCTACGCCATGGCCTTCGACAGGGGCAACATCTACCCCTCCAGCCGCTTAAGCGATGCCCCGGTGGATTACGTGGGCACGGGCGAGGTCTTTAGTCCGCGCAACTACTCCGGTGACTTCACCCAGCCCGTGAGCGCCAGGGTGGCGCTCGCGAGCTCCCTTAACATTCCTGCCGTGAACCTGGCGAGCGAGCTGGGAGTGGACGCGGTTCTAGATAACCTCAGAACCATAGGTCTAGACTCCCTTGACCAGGACCACGAGCACTACGGCCTGGGTCTAGCTCTGGGTGACGGAGAGGTGAATCTTCTTTCCCTCACCACGGCCTACGCCATGCTAGCTGACGGTGGAGTCCTGGCCCCTCCCATCTACTTCCTGAAACCTCTTTCCCCAAAGAGCGACTTCCCCTTCAAGAAGAAAAACGTCCTAAGCCCCACGGCCGCTTTCGTGGTGAGCGACATCCTAGCGGACGACCAGGCCAGGAAGTTGGGTTTTGGCTACAACGGCATCCTCAACACCCCCTACCCCAGTTCCGTTAAAACCGGAACCAGCTCCAACTTCAGGGACAACTGGTGCGTGGGATACACGGACAAATACGTGGTGGGAGTCTGGGCGGGAAACTTTGCCGCCCAACCCATGACCAGGATATCCGGGGTGACTGGAGCTGGCCAGCTGTGGCGGGAGGCTATGGACATCCTCACTAAGGACTCCCCTCCCAAGCCCCTAAAAGTCCCCAAGGGCGTCAAGGCCGTGGCCATCTGCCCTATCTCCGGTCTTCCGGCAGGCCCAGACTGCCCCAACACTCTCATGGAGTATTTCCTGGAAAAAATCCCTCTCCCCCCAAGCTGCGACCACCATAAGATGCAGGATCTACTCGTCCTGGG
This sequence comes from Deltaproteobacteria bacterium, assembly GCA_031278795.1. Next base: position 3,962 of record JAITJT010000022.1, read on the forward strand.
TGAGCAGCCCGGCTTCAGGCTGCTCACCCCAATCACCCGCGAGATCTACGCCTATGACCCGGGACTCCCGCCGGAGCAGCAGCGCCTCAGGGCGCTCACCCAGAGCGTACCGGAGGTGACCGAGCTGGTCTGGATATTAAACGGCCACGAGCTGGAACGCACCAAGACCCAAGGCTACAGCCGCAGATCCATCTTCCTTCCCCTGGAGAAGGGCGCAAACCAGCTCCAGGTGCTGGGCCTTAGGGAGTTTGGGGAACCACTGAGGACGGAAGCCAGGTACTCGGTGAAGTGATCCTACCCAAAGCCTTAAATAACCCAAAACATAAGCCCCTCAACAGCCTCCCTCCCAAAAGCCCCTCAAATAACCCGTTAAAACAGATTTCCACATCAAGGAGCTAAGTCAACACGCAGAAACGCCCTTCTGCCACGCAACACCTGTGCGGACTTGGCGGCGGACTTGCGCGCCCTTATTTGGATTATCTCCAGGCACACACTACTTTGGCGCCTTGAAACTTGTCAATATGCATGTGCGCGGGGTTTTTTCCAATGTTAGGTACTCTCGTAGACGAGAATTTTTGATGCATAATTTCATCTAAATACGCCAAAAAACTTACATTTAGCAAAATTTATCAACAGAACAAAAAAATATTTTTAGCCAAAAATAATTTTTTTTAAAAAAAACTGTTTCAAAATTTTTCCTCTTTTTCCAAATATTTAGAATTTATTTTTAGTTTTTTTTATGAATCTTTCAGAAATTTTCATAAACTCCAAAAAATGCGCAAAAACTTATCCTTTTATTCGTTTTATTTAAAAAATATATTTCATTGAACGTCATATATGGTGTGCATTATATGTATTTTTTATTCGTCTAAAAAGAAAATTTTAAAAGATTTGCAAAAACCTGAAAGAAAAGTGTGTTTGTTGTAACGTAATAGATATAGTTAGATATTGACTATCATTTCCGGCTTATGTATCTTGCGTTTTACAGGTTGTTGATTTCAACAATTTTGTTTTTCAATTTTTTTATTAAATTAGCGTGAACCACAAAACCTAGATTATTTGAGAGTCACCAAATTAGAGCGCTCTGTAGCCTAGTTATCCTAAAGAATACTGAACTCTTGAGACTCTAAGCACACATCTTTCGATTATTTCATGCACACAGATGCACATATATATTAAGAGTTGTTTATGTCAGACGACACAATAAAACCAAAGGATCACGCAAAAGGCCAGGATGACTCCGTAAAAGGCCAAGATGACTCCGTAAAAGGCCAAGATGACTCCGTAAAAGGCCAGGATGACTCCGTAAAAGGCCAGGATGACTCCGTAACAATGCAGGATAATCCTGGTAAAAGTGGAGAACAACAATCCAATTTACTTCCAGAACCGAAAGATAGGATGGGCAAATTGGTTTACAGTCCCAAATATAACAATCCGGATAAACTCCTGTCTTCTTTAAATATTACTAATAATGGACGCCCATTTGTCAATGTGAAAATTGAAGAACTCAGTACTGAAATCATATCTGCAGTAAGCAATCTAAAAAGGTTGGATCTTAGCTTTCGTTTTTGGGAAAAAGACAAAATAAATGAGAAAGATTTCAACTTAGTTATGGTAGAATTTGATGAAAAAAAGAACAGAGAAACCACTAGAAAACACATTTCCTACATCTTGACCGCTGATGAAATTTACAAAAAGCAAGGCATAAATCTTAAGATGTACTTTAGAGTCATTTACGGGCCAAATGTCAAACCAACCGAGAAAGTTATGGGCTATTTGGTCTGGCCATACTTATCAGCGGAAGGGCAGTACCTTATGAACACCTATGTCAATAACAGTTTGAAAACAATCGAAGACAAAATAGGTGCCAGGGAGGAACTCAGAATAGAGGAATTATACGCCATAGTCAGGTTCCCTGAGTTGACGAAGCCTGTATCTGAGAATGACCTAAAAAAAGTTATTGACTTAATCTTTAACTCTGATATAATTATAAAAGAGCTAAGGACTGTCTATATGCAAGGTGTCGTTGGAATGAACCAAAAACGTCTTTCCCTAAAACAATGGAAGAAATTCTGGGAGAATTCAAAAATGAAAACAACATTAGATGTCGCACTTATGAATGCTAGAAAGGAAGGCATAAAGGAAGCCATTGAAGAGACAAAAATTGCAGATGCCGTTTCTCTCTTAGAGCGGAAATTTTCTCTCGAAGATGTCATAGATATTCTTGGTGTGCCTGATGATTTGATTCAAAAAATTGAGGCTAAAATGACCCAGAAAACCCAGTGATCCCAATCGGCCATTGATCCGGAAAACCCTGAGTCTCTCTCCAATTATTTGCTAGAGCCCATAGAGACCATCGAGCCATTGTTGGGCCAAGGCACGGCTCTTTTTTTCAAATACCCAGGTTTCCATCTCGGCGACCCTGGCCATAGATAGAGCTTAGGCGCCCCCTTATTTCATTTTCTGTAATTATTAGTTCGTATTAAGGGAACCGTTTGTCTAATTAGCGGCATTAAAAAAGGAAAAAAATATGACTTTGTTAAAGCTATGACTGCAATCAACATAAAAAACCTTTCCCAAAAGGATTGGTATAGCTTGCAGGAGGAAATAAACATGGATACATTACTAGAAGACGCAGCGCTGTATATCTTAGATGAGTACAAGAGGAAGCTGAGCTGAAAATAAAGGAAGCTGAGCTGAATATAAAGGAAGCTGAGCTGAATATAAAGGAAGCTGAGCTGAAAATAAAGGAAGCCATTGAAGAGACAAAAATTGCAGATGCCGTTTCTCTCTTAGAGCGGAAATTTTCTCTCGAAGATGTCATAGATATTCTTGGTGTGTCAGATGATTTGCTTCATAAAATTGAGGCTAAAATGACCCAAAAAAACTCCGTGAACCCAAACAGCTATTGATCCGGAAAGCCCTGTTACCATCAGTTGACGAAGCCTGTATCTGAGGAAGACCCTTGAAAAAATTTTTGACTTAATCTTTAACCAAAATATAATTATAAAAGAGTAAAGGAATGACATAATGAAAGGGGTCGCTGGAATGAACCAAAAACGTCCTTCCCTAAAACAATGAGAGAAATTCTGGGAGAATTCAAAAATGAAAACAACATTAGATGTCGCACTTATGAATGCTAGAAAGGAAGGCATAAAGGAAGCTGAGCTGAAAATAAAGGAAGCTGAGCTGAAAATAAAGGAAGCCGAGCTGAAAATAAAGGAAGCCATTGAAGAGACAAAAATTGCAGATGCCGTTTCTCTCTTAGAGCGGAAATTTTCTCTCGAAGATGTCATAGATATTCTTGGTTTATCAGATGATTTGCTTCAAAAAATTGAGGCTAAAATGACCCAGATAACCCAGTGATCCCAAATGGCATTGTTCCGGAAAACCCTGAGTCTCTCTTCAATTATTGACTAGAGTCCATAGAGCCATTGTTGGGCCTAGGCACGTCTCTTTTTTTCAATATGACCAGGCTCCCAGCTCGGCGCCCCTGACCCTAGATAGAGCTTAGGTGTCCCCTGATTTCATTTTCGCTAGCTATTTGCTCACATTAAGGGAAGCTTTTGTCCAATTGGCGAGATTAACAAGGACTTTTTTCACTACCACTGTGTTTTCCAGTTTCCACTTTATCCCGAGGAGGGGCATCTTTTTCCCCGGAAGTTCATCCGTGGCCCCTACAATCCCATCACATTTTTGCCTTCAAGCCTCCCGCTGATACTTCAATAAACACTACCTATAGTTAAAATTATAAATATGTTAAACTAATGTGATAAAAGGCTCAGCTTCTGCCAAAAGCTTCTTTTATATCTACATATATAGCATTTATGCTTATTATATGCTGTATATTGTATCTATTCTTTTGTTCTCCCCTATCTTTATCCAAGGCCGCGCGAATAGATTTGCCCGGAAAGGGCATGTTTTCCCAGAAGTCCAAATTTTATTCTGCGTTCCCCTGAAAATCTTTATCACTTGGGAGTCAACTCACAGGCATCCTTATGGTTTTTTAAGGTGCCTGAAAAAAACCTGATGGAACTGTTCATATAAAATCAATCAAGCTTAGCCTGAGTTAAAGAAACTAAAGCTATCTCTCTTTTGTTTCCATGCGCCATATTGGGATCTAGAAGGCGCTCTCACTTAGAGCGTATCTAGCGCAGAGGAAAGTCCGGGGTGAAGATAAAAGAGCTGTGGATAAAAGGGCACAAGAAAAAAAGTTTAGTTTTTTAGCGTCTTTTGTTGTATGCTATTATGCTTTGCTTTACTTTACGTCTTTCGCTATCAATCAATATATGAGTGTGGACAATCCCGTCTATGATTCCCTGGCCCAAACATAGCGTTTTCACAACCAAACTCGACCGCTTTCCTGGAGCTGGAGAGGCCAAGCTCAAGGTCTTCAAGAAGAAGGGGATAAACGTCTCCGCGGATCTTCTTTCGCTTCCTCCCTCCCGCTACATGGATCGCCGCGAATTCAGGCCCCTGTCCTCTGCCCTGGAAGGCCAGGAGATACTGTTCTCCGCCATGCCCGTAAGGGTCTTTGAAAACGTATCCAAGAAGGGGAAACCCTACCTCATGGTTAAGGTGGAGGATCTCACCGGCACCGGGGCCAAGGCTACGCTCTGGTTTTTCAACTGGCTAAGCGTGCACAAGAGCAAATTCAAGCCCGGCCGGATGGTAGGGGTATTTGGGTTCCCCACCTTCAAGGAGAGCAGGTATAAGGGCATGAGTTTTGAGATCATGTTTTCCCATCCGGAGATCTTCCTTCTGGACCGGATGGAGGACGACGAGATTCTGGGCATCTTCCCCTTCTACAGCCCCATCAAGCCCATAAGCTCCAACTTCCGCTCCCAGTTGATTGAGAACTGCCTCAAAAAATACGATGACGAGGCCCCGGTTCCCACCGTGCTTCCCCAGGGCTATCTGCTTAAGCACAATCTCAAGGATCCCACGGAACTCATTAAGGAGCTTCACAAACCGGATGTAGCTCTCCCGGAGCCCTTGCTTCCCCCCAAGGAGAGCCGCCCTTACCGGCTCCTGGCCCTCCATGAGCTCATAATCTGGCGCTATCTGGTTCTAAGGGAGAAACAAAAACGCGCGAGGCTTCCGGAAAAGCCCAGGGAGCCACATACCAGGCACCTGGGGAGGGATTTCGTCACCCTCCTACCCTTCGCCCTCTCCCCGGAGCAAGCGCGCGTGACGGATGAGCTCCTTAACGCCATCAGCGGCCCCAAGCCCGCCAACCAGCTCCTCCAGGGAGAGGTAGGCTCAGGGAAGACCGCCGTGGTGTCCACTCTACTCTTCGAGGTGGCGGGAGCCGGGCTCCAGGGGGCGCTCATAGCGCCCACGGAGCTCCTTTCCCGCCAGCACTATGACTTTCTCTTGCCCTACGCGAAAGAGCTCAAGGTGCCCATCGCCCTTCTGACTGGCTCCACCCCGGCCAAGGAGAAGCGCTCCATACTCCGTGAGCTGCAAATGGGCCTCATCAAGATAGTCGTGGGTACCCAGGCCCTCTTCACCTCCAAGGTGGCCTTCCAGAACCTCTCGCTCGCGGTCATTGACGAGCAGCACCGCTTTGGGGTGCGCCAGAGGCTGGCCATGCGCATGAAGAACCCGGAGGTGGATCTGGTCTCTCTCTCAGCCACGCCCATACCCCGCTCCCTGGCCCAGGCCCTCTACGGCGACATGGACATAAGCTCCCTCAAGGGCGTGCTTCCGGGAAGGAAAACCCCGGAAACAATCGTCTTCGACCGTGAAAGGGCCCCTGAGGCCTACGCGCTTCTGGCCAAGCTAGTTAGATCCGGAGAACAGGCCTTCGCCATCAGCCCGCGCATAGGTTCTCTCAACTTGGACTATGACGAGGACAAGGAGACCGAGAGCGCCAAGGGCCCGTCCCTCTCAGAGATGGAGAAGCAAATAAAATCCGTGGCCCCGGAGCTGAAGATTGGCACCATCCACGGAAAACTCGAGACCCTGTACCGCTCTGACATAATGCAGCAGTTCAGGGACGGAAAGCTTAACATCCTCCTCTCCACCACCATCGTGGAGGTGGGAGTGGACATCCAGGGAGCCAACGTCATGTTAATCGAGGGCGCGGAAAACATGGGCCTGGCCCAGCTGCACCAGCTGAGGGGCCGCATTGGCCGGGGCGGCGGGAAGGCCACTTTGATCCTGATTCCCCACGGCGATCTAAGCGACAACGCCAAGGAAAGATTCAAGGCCCTAACCCGGGGACACGACGGTTACGCCCTGGCCGAACTGGATCTGACCTTGAGGGGCCCGGGGGAGGAGCTGGGACTCAAGCAGTCGGGCTGGCCCAAGTTCTCCTTCTGCAAGTTTCCAAGGGATCTTTTCGAGCTTCCGAGAGCCATTGAGCTAGCCGAGGATCTCTATAACTTCAAAAACGAGTTCTCAGCTGACCTTTCGCAAGGCTTGGACACGCTTGGACAGTCCTTAGCCGAAGAGGCGTTGGGAGTCTAAA
>JAITJT010000095.1 GCA_031278795.1 Deltaproteobacteria bacterium
GTCTATCCGGCCGCTCCATGGGGACGCTAAGGGAGGCCGTGGTCTCGGTGTAGCCCACGCCCATGGGTATGACCAGTTCCTGGCCGGCGGCGAGCTTCTGGCCGCCGGCTAGGTTGTTAACCTCTCTAAGGAGATTCTCGTCCGCCCCGTAGCGGGAGGCCAGCTTGTCCAGGCTGTCGCCCCTCTCCACCCTGTGGATGGCCAGCCTATTTTTACCTTGCTTACTGGGGATGCGGGCGTACTGCTGGTAGAAGGCGGCCTTGGTGCCGCTGGGTATGCGCAATATGAAGTCCGGGAGGTTGGGAGGGGTGGTTAGCTTTTTGAGATGGGGATTTAGCTCCTGGATGCGCTCCAGGGTGGTGTTGGCGAGCTGGGCGGCTGTTAAGAGCTGCAAAGGCTCGAAGACCACCACCTCGTCCCAGGTGTCCGGAGGCGCCCAGTCTATCTGCAGGCCGTAGGCCGTGGGGTCCCTAGCGATGATGGCCGCGGCCAGGTAGCTGGGCACGTAGCGCTTGGTCTCCTCGGCCAAAAAGCCCCTCTCCTGGGTCATGTCCCAATAGTTGTCCACGTCGTGCCGCTCCAGGCCACGCTGGATCTTGTACTCGCCCGAGTTGTAGGCGGCTATGGCCAGGGGCCAGGACCCGAACATGTCATGGAGGGTGGAGAGGTAGTCGGCGGCCGCGTAGGTGGATTTAACCGGATCCCTACGCTCGTCCACCCACTCGTCTATGGTGAGCCCGTAGCGCCTACCCGTGCCCGCTATGAACTGCCAGGGCCCCACAGCGGCTGCGTGGGAAACGGCGTCGGTGCGGTAGCCGGACTCAATCAGGGCCAAGTAGACCAGGTTCTCCGGCAGGCCCTTCTGCCTGAGGATGGCCTTCATGAGGGGGATGTACCTCTGACCCCTAGAGAGCGACCGGGTCATGAAGCCCCTACGGTCGTTGAGGAAGCTGTTGATGTTGATGAGGACCTCCCGGTTCACCTCGATGGGGATGTCCTCTTTTTTCGCCGCCAGAGAGCTGAACTCCGTGTCCACTATTGAGCCCAACTGGTCTTCAAACTGGGGTTCCAGGCGGTAGTACCTGAGGCCCCCGGCGTTAGCGCCCTTGGCGACGTCGGTGGCCACCCTCCTCATGGAAGAGTCATCCCTCGCCCCGCAGGACGCGGCGAGACTTAAGATGATGAGGGAAAGGATTAGGAGCCCTGCCTTTGGTCTATACATGAAATACCTATATATTGCTTGTTTTTTTATCTTGATGGCCGCAAATGGTATAAAAACGAATTGAAAATTATTTTAGTTAAAATAAGCCATTAAGGCAAGAGTTAAATTCGCGTCCTTTGGCCCTAACTTAGATAAAACGGGGAATACACGCCCTTTTTTGTCATTCCCAAAATATTGCGCGGAGTTTAAAAAATTTCACTTTAGATGCGCTTTTTCAAAAAAATGCTTTCCTGGTGGATTGTCACTAACTTTAATTTCTTGTATTAAGAGTTCGATTAATCTATACTTTAAAAAAATAATGATGCTGATCCCATATTTTTTTAATTTTTATAATGAGTTTTGGAGGCTGGTTCTTTATGCGCTGTAAACAAAGCTTCAAACTAAAACTATTTCTTTTCGCTAGCACCTTTCTCGCCCTTTCCTCTCTGAGCGCCTACGCGGCTTTCGCCAGCGAAGCCGATTTGAAGCTGCCTCAATTCAACCACACGCAGACAATAACCCTATCAATTGGGCTCATATTGTGCGTGTTTGGCTTCCTCTTCGGGGTATACCAATACTTCAGCATAAAAAAGATAAAAGCCCACGCCTCCATGCTGGACGTGGCGGCCACCATCTATGAAACCTGCAAGACCTACATGTACCAGCAGGCCCGCCTCCTCGTAATCCTCTTCATTTTCGTGGGAATCTGCATCGCCTTCTACTTCGCCGTGCTCCAGGCCACTCCCATAGTAAACGTCTTGTGGATCCTCTTCTGGACAATTATAGGCATTTTGGGCTCCTATAGCGTGGCTTTTTACGGCATGAGGGTCAACACCCTGGCCAACAGCCGCATGGCCTACCACTCCCTTTTTAAAAAGCCCCTCAAGTTCTGCTATATTCCCATGAATTCTGGCATGAGCATAGGGGTCTTCCTCATCTCACTGGAACTCTTCCTCATGCTCATCATCCTCTTGGTGATGAAGGACCTGGCCGGGCCCTGTTTCATAGGATTCGCCATAGGAGAGTCCCTGGGGGCCTCGGCCCTGAGGATAGCCGGTGGAATCTTCACTAAAATAGCCGACATAGGCTCGGATCTGATGAAGATAGTCTTCAAGATTAAAGAGGACGACCCCAGAAACCCTGGGGTAATCGCCGACTGCACCGGCGACAACGCCGGCGACTCGGTGGGCCCCACGGCCGATGGATTCGAGACCTACGGCGTAACCGGTGTGGCCCTCATCACCTTCATCTCCCTGGCCGTGGGCCTAACCGCAACTGGGGATCTTTCCGGCAAGGAACCCATCAAGAGCTGCCTACTCGCCTGGATCTTCACCATGGGCGTGCTCATGGTCATATCCTCGGTCATCTCCTTCTACATTAACAAAGTCTGGTGCAACTACCGCTTCGGGAAGCTCCTCAAGTTCGATTTCGAGTCCCCCCTCACCTCCCTGGTCTGGATTGGCTCGATATTCTTCATAATCATCAACTTCATAGCCACCTACATAATCCTAGGCCCAGGCTCGCCCCTCCACGAGGTGGAGCCCAGGAGCTGGTGGATACTCGCTGGAATCCTAAGCTGCGGCACCCTGGGCGCGGCCCTCATCCCGGAGTTCACCAAGATCTTCACCTCCGGAAAATCCGGACACGTACTCGAGACCGTGGAGGCCTCCAAGGAGGGAGGGCCCTCGCTCAACATCCTGGCGGGCTTCATAGCTGGAAACTACTCGGCCTTCTGGATGGGCTTGGTCTTCTGCTTCCTCATGCTCCTGGCCTACCTCTTCTCCATCTGCGGCCTGGATAAGCTCATGATCTACCCCTCGGTCTTCGCCTTTGGCCTGGTGGCCTTCGGCTTCCTCTCCATGGGCCCGGTGACCATAGCGGTGGACTCTTACGGCCCGGTCACGGACAACGCCCAGTCCGTCTACGAGCTGAGCCTCTTCGAGGAGATTCCCGGGATCGCCGAGGAGATGGAAAAGGAGCTGGGCGAGAAACCCGACTTCGAGCTGGCCCACTACTACCTGGAGGCCAATGACGGGGCCGGAAACACCTTCAAGGCCACGGCCAAGCCCGTGTTAATCGGGACAGCCGTGGTGGGCTCCACCATCATGATCTTCTCCATCATCCTGGTGCTCCAGCAGGTCCTGGGGATTAAGGACATAACCTCCATCTTGAACCTCCTCAACCCCTTCACCCTGATGGGCTTCCTCTGCGGCGGGGCGGTCATCTACTGGTTCTCCGGAGCCGCCACCCAGGCGGTGGCGACCGGCGCCTACCGCGCCGTGGCCTTCATAAAAAACCACATAGACCTAGACCCCAACGCCTCCAAGAGCGCGGCCCTGGAGAACTCCAAGGAGGTGGTGCGCATCTGCACCCTCTACGCCCAAAAGGGCATGTTCAACGTATTCGTGGCTATCTTCTCCTTTGCCTTGGGTTTCGCCTTCATATCGAGCCCGGCCACAGGTAGCTCCAACGCCTCGGTTAGCTTCTTCATCTCCTATCTCATCTCCATAGCCTTCTTCGGGCTCTTCCAGGCCATTTTCATGGCCAACGCCGGAGGATCCTGGGACAACGCCAAAAAGGTGGTGGAGGTGGACCTCCAGCAGAAGGGCACACCCCTCCACGACGCCTCGGTCATTGGAGACACCGTGGGAGACCCCTTCAAGGACACCTCCTCGGTAGCCCTCAACCCCATAATCAAATTCACGACTCTTTTCGGGATGTTGGCTTTGGAAATAGCCATTACGGACAATTTCCGCAACGTAGCCAAATATTTCGGAATCGCCTTCCTCATAGTGGCTCTTATCTTTGTCTACCGCTCCTTCTACTCCATGCGGATATCGTCTCTAACCGCCATAGATGAACAAGGAAAGGACGACAAGAAGAGCCCTCCGGAGGAACCGGCCAAGGCCTGACCTTAGGCCTGAACGAGGCCTCGGCTCTCACTGCTTACGCCCAAGAACAACACAACATTTTTTTCCTTTCACTAGAAAACCCGCAGGGCTCCGTGTCCTGCGGGTTTTTCCTAAGGCGAGGCTCCCCATGCCAAAAAAAATAAGGGCCGACGAGCTCCTAGTGAAGCTGGGCTTAGCCCCCACCCGCTCCCAGGCCCAGGCCCTCATCATGGCGGGACGCGTCCTTAAGGCCCAGGATCAGCCCGTTAAAAAGGCTGGAGAGCTCTTATTGGAAGATAGCCAACTTTGCCTCACCAAGGGCAAAACCTACGTCTCCAGGGGCGGCGAAAAACTCAAAGGCGCCTTAGAGGACCTGGAGATTGACGTTAGCGGTCTTATTTGCCTGGACCTTGGGGCCTCCACCGGAGGCTTCACCGACTGTCTACTTAAGTCCGGGGCCCAGAGCGTCACCGCCGTGGACGTGGGAAAGGGCCTCATCCATCACTCGCTGAAGGAGGACCCCAGGGTCACCCTCATAGAGGGCGTAAACGCCAGAAACCTTGGCGATCTAGATATGGAGAGGGACTTACATGGCCCTTTCGATCTGGCGACCTTGGATCTCTCATTTATCTCACTTTCACTCATACTTCCAGTCACGGCAGAAGTGATGGGGCCAAGCTCCAAGATTCTGGCCATGGTGAAACCGCAGTTCGAGGTGGGTAAAGGCGAGGTGGGAAAGGGCGGCGTGGTGAGGGACGAAAAACTAATTGTTAGCGCAACTGAAAAGATAAAGGCCCTGGCACCCACTCTAAGACCCCCGTTTATAGCCAGCGGTTCCGCGCCCTCAAGGCTAAAGGGCCCCATGGGAAACCAGGAGATATTTGTTCTTATGGAGAGAGCCTAAGAAATAATTGTTTTCCATTCCCAAAAATTTAAAAAGAGCTCTTTTGAACTACATAGGCATCCTCCGGATAAAAAATGCCCATGAAAAACTAAATATGGCTAAGGCCTGAGGGGAATGTTTCAGAGAACTCTTTGTGTAGTATAAATAATTAAAATTTTCATTACAAATCCAAATAACACCACGCATTAGCGTAGTTAAAAAAAAACTCATATTGTGTGTTGCTATCGAAGTGCAAGTAGTGAACTATTATGAGCAGTGACTACCGCTAAATTTAAGAAAAATAATTTTTTAAAAGATATATTAAAACACTTGCTTTCATAAAAATAATAGCTAAAATATAGTTTTAGAAGATAGGGCTTTGTACTTTTCCTCCCCGTGCTCTTTAATTTTAAGGCCCTAAGCATCAGAACCAATAAAACCTAAAGATTAAGGAAAAGAGGAAAAATTTGTAAAAATTATACATTTACTACGTTTAAAAATTTATTACTATTCAAGTCCTACAAGCCCTAGAGCTACTTTTTAATAAGCTTTTACCGCTCTTATTTTTACTCCTTTTATTTTTACTTTTAGTTTGCCGAGAGGTTTTATCCAAATGTCACATTTTTACGCATGTGCACTGGGCACCTCGTATTTGATCAAAGGCTCGAATATTGCTCTCTACATACTAGCCAAGATGTATGAGGGCACGATCCTGGGAGATATTTGTTTTGTCCCAAAGGATCACCCATGGAGAAAAAAGACAATTCTCAAAGCCATCGAGTTTCCCACTCTAGATCTATATGATCAAACCTACACTAGAATGATCTTATATCTGGAAGGAAACTATATTTTAATTGTTAAATTGATAAAAGATCAACAAATTGGCCCAAATGATCTTAGAAAATGGGTAAAAGAAAGTGCCCATCTACGATATATTTGGGAGGAAGAAAATGACACTTCCGTTAATTCGAAAAAGACTCCAATGATAAGAACCCTCATTGTAGTTGGAAACAGAATTAAAGACGAACTCACGCTATCATATGATGGATTGGACTATGATATCAAAGCCAGAACAAAATACCTAAAAAGTATGGATCGAGAGGGAATATTTTCCAAAATAGAGAAGAAGCTAACATCAAAAGATGAACTCTGCGTTACGGATTTTACCTCTCTCACTATACTCCCCCTATGCGGACCAACTCCAGGCTTGGATACTAAATTATTAAAAAAATGCTTTAACTTGGCCTAAGATATTCTTCAAAAGGAACGCTGAAGTTGAAGAAAACTTGATGCTTCAAAAGCTTTATGCAAATATGATGATAATCATCTATGGCAACATGTTTAACAAAGTAGATTGGGAGTATCTCTCTACTACAAAAGATTTGGAACCCGTTGCCATATTCATAAGTAAGCTTAGCCTATTTTGACGGTATTCTGGATGGGATTAAATCTTTTTGGAAAAAAGAGATTCTTATGATTATTCTAGAAAACCTTGACGGCCTTAAAATCCGGAAACATTTGCCAAAAATAAAAAACACAATCCATACCTAACATTTTTCCTAATCATTTATGAAAATGACCTTATTGTGTGAATCTATAAGGCTTTTTAAAAATTATTAAAAGAGCCAATTAATCAAAAAAAGGAGCCATAAAGGCTCCTTTTGTTATTTATTACCCAAACTGCCGCTAGCCAAATCTACTAAAATCTCCCCTTTTATTCAATCTAAATAAAGGGCTAATTGTTTTTTAAAATTTATGCGTAAATTACGGCAAAAGATGGTAGTTCTCCGAAAGAACTGGCGAAAGGAGGTTCTTAAGGGCGCGTTCGAGTAAGATCTCATTGTGCCCCAGACCCGAGTACCCAAAGGTTATGCGGATGGCGTTGGCCACAAACTGGGAGCTCCGGTCAATGGCTATGGGAAGGCTGTCCCCCTGGAGGAGGCTTCCAGTCAAGACACTGGAAAATATGTCCCCGGTTCCGTGGTACTGGATGGGCACTATGGGCCTGCCGGTTAGCCAGAAGCGGTTGTCTTCAGCGTTGTAGGCGGCAACCGTGCTTTGATCCTCGCGGCCCTTCAAGGGGAGACTGGTGATGACGGGCATGGAGGGGCCTAGCTGGGAAAGGGCCCTCAGCCAATCTTTGACCTCTAGCTCGCTTAAGACCTCCGGCACCTCGCGTCCCAGCATGAAGGCGGCCTCGGTTATATTGGGGGTAATGACCTTGGCCTTGACGGAGAGCCTCTTCATCTCGCCCACCATCTCCGGGGGCATGGAGGCGTACATCTTGCCGTGGTCGGCCATCACCGGATCCACCACCACCAGGGTCTCAGGGGTGCTGAAGGTGTCGATGAACCTGGAGACAATGTCCACCTGGGCGACCGATCCTAAAAAACCGCTATAAATACCCTCGAAACGCAGGTTCAATTTTTCCCAGTGCTTAATGAAGGCCGGGAGCTCATCGGTTAGATCGAAGAGCGTGAAGCCCTCTATGGCCGTGTGGGTGGAGAGCACGGCCGTGGGAACCGGGCATACCTCGAAACCCATGGTGGAAAGTATAGGGATTACGACGGTTAGGGAGCAGCGACCAAAACCCGAAAGATCGTGGATAGCCGCCACCCGGGGTAGGGGATTTTTCATAAGTCCTCGCTTTCTTCGATTTTTACCTCTTCCTCTTTTCTACCGGGCCTTCCAAACCAGGCCCCCAGGATGCCGCTTAGGCCCAGAAGCACCATGAGGCTTCCGGAAAAGATGACCATGACAAAGACCTGGGGATTGTTGATGGAATAGGCCGCGTGTAGGGTCAACACCCCAAGGGGCGTGAAGACCAGTACCATGGCTAGACAGAGGATGAACCTAAACAATTTTCCTCTCTTTTTATGGAAATTAAGATGCCCACATTAGTTTTTTTTCTCTGTGTTAAGACTCCCTTAAAAGATAAGAAGAATCCTAAAAACCAGAGAGACAGATATTAATATATAAGGCAAAAATTGTAAAGCCGCAGCTGAAATACCAAAAAAAAAAGAAAAAGATGAGATTGTGCTTGAGGCGACCAGAGAGCCTTAAGGGTTTTTCCTCAAAAAGAATAAAAAGCTCTTTTCCCTCTTATAAGTAAGGGTTTACCAAGAAGACTAAAATTAACAAATACCTCCCCCCTTCAAAAGAGAAAACCAAGAGCCCAAAAAGAAAAAACAGGCCGAAGAGCGAACGCTTTCCGGCCTGTCTGTTTTGATTTTTCTGGGGAAAAGGGACGTCTTGTGACTTACTCCTCGGTGATGGTGATGGCGTTCACCTCACAGGCCTCAACACAAGTCTCGCAGCCTACGCACTCGTCAGGATTGACCGGGACGGCAATTCCATCCTTAATCTCGTAGACTTCCACCGGGCAGGCATCTTTGCAATTACCGTCTCCATTACAGAGGCCGGTGTCGATTTTAATTGTGTAACCCATTTTAAGTACTACCTCGCTTTTGGGTTGTTGGATTTTAGAACTACCTTCCTGGTTTGGAAGGCCTCCCACCTGTAGCCAGCGCACGCATTTCCTTAGGGTGATTTGGCCAAGGTGATCTCTATATAGCCGATCTTGTCAAAATAATCAATATTTTTTTAGATTCCTTTTTTTTCAATGTTTTCAGGCACTTATCCAAAAATTTAGCTCATTTTATATCCTTGACAAAATAAAAATCCAACAAATCCCTCCAATATTTCAGCGTTATCTGCGTTTTTCTTAAGCTTGTAACTTACTCCTATAGATCTCCTCGCCATACCCAAGCCCAAAAACACTCTTAAAAAAAATTCCCCTTCCAAAATCCCCCCTAGAAACCCTGATTGACCCCTAGCGACTTTGATAGATATATCCTTAAAAACCGTAGCTACCTGTACATACCCCAAGGCCCTAGGTGGAAGCCCTGGGGGTTCCAAGCCAAAGAACTATATAAAAATTAATAAATTTTATTAATTTA
Source organism: Deltaproteobacteria bacterium (assembly GCA_031278795.1). Next base: position 8,935 of record JAITJT010000095.1, read on the forward strand.
TGTTTGTTTTATAAAATACATTCTTGTATAATTATAAATAACCATATATACTCTTAACAAAATTTTGCTTTGGCTCTTTTTTTTGTCTCTAGCATCAAAAAAATATTTGCAAATTATCCAACATAGTGTATACTCCGAGTCGTCTCATATTTTATATGGTAGTTTTTAGGAAAAAATCGCTGGGCCCTAGCCATGGAGGCACTAAGCTCAGGCCAGATTTTCACCTATAGAAAGAGGGCAAAATGTCAAATCTAAAAGCGTCCCTTAAACTAAGTGTCGCCCCATGAGCGACTCCCATTACAAAGCTCCAAGTCTTACGACCCTGGAGAACTCCCTCATCCGCATAGCGGTTGAGACCTGGCGCTTCGACAAGGTCTTCAAGCGCGTTGTGAACAAACTGGAAAGAACGGACCGGAGCCGCTATGAAGGCCACTTCAACTGGCTCCTCAAAGAGGTGCAAAACGCCTTGGAACAATCCGGGCTCTACGTCAACAACCTGGAGGGCCTGCCCTTTGACCCCGGGCTTCCGGCCACCCCCCTCAACCTAGACGAGTTCACGGAGGAAGACGAGCTCTTTGTGGACACTATGATAGAGCCGGTCATCATGAACGAGCGCGGGATTGTGAAGACGGGCACCATCACCTTGAGAAAGGCCCTCGAAGACGAGCTTCCCCCAGAGGAGGACGCCGATTCCTAACAATTAAAGAAAGCGAACTAAAAATCAAAAACAAAATAATTTACTTCCTAAGAGGAGAACAAATTAGATGAAGAATTACCTTGGGATTGACCTGGGCACCACCAATAGCACCATATGCTCCTACAACGGCGTGGAGACACGCATCTGGAAGAGCCCGGAACACAGTGAGGTGACCCCGTCAGCCATCTATATAGATAAACTTGGCAACAAATACGTGGGCCAAAGGGCCTATGACCTCTTCCCCCAAAACCCGGACAACGCGGCCACGCTCTTCAAGAGGCTCATGGGCACGAGCACGCCCATCCTCCTCAAGGGCGGGGCTCTCACCATGACTCCGGAGCAGTGCTCCAGTGAGGTCCTGAAGCTTCTCTTTGGATACCTCCCCAAGGAGTTAAAGAACCACGAGGATGCCGGAACGGTGGTAACCATTCCGGCCGCCTTCAACCAGATGCAAAAGAACGCCACAGTGGAGGCCGCGGAAAAGGCGGGCATCGGAGAGGTCGCCCTCATGCAGGAGCCCGTGGCCGCGGTCATAAGCGTCATGCGCGAAATGAAGAAAGACGGGATGTTTTTGGTCTATGACCTGGGTGGCGGCACCTTGGACATCGCCATCGCCGAGAGCATAGGCGGAAAGGTCTCGCTTTTGGCCCATGGCGGCATCGCCATGTGCGGGGGAAGGGACTTTGACCGCCTCCTGGTGGACAAGCTGGTCTTACCATGGCTTAGGGACAAGTTCTCGCTTGCGGAGGACTTCACCCAGGACCACCGCTACCGGATACTAATGAGGATGGCGGCCTGGGCCGCGGAAAAGGCGAAGATTGCCCTCTCCCGGAGAAAAGAATCTTTGATCTACCTAAGCGAGACCGAGGCCGCCGCCAAGGATCTCAAAGGGACCGACATCTTCTTAGATGTCGCCCTCACCAGGGAGAGCTTCAACTCCCTAATCGCCAAGCGCGTGGAGGAGACAATTGAGGCCGCGCGGGAGACCTTGTCCAAAGCCGGCCTCCAAAACACCGACATGGAGCAGATGGTCTTCGTGGGAGGGCCCACCATCTATAAGCCCTTAAGGGACAAGGTAGCGCGCGCTCTGGGTATCAAAGCCCAGAGCTCGGTAAATCCCCTGACCGCCGTGGCCGAAGGGGCGGCCATCTTCGCCGAGTCCATAGATTGGCGCACAGTGGAGAGGTCCCGCAAAGAAAACGTGGGAAAAATCGCCCCCCTAGGAGAGCTTCCCCTAGCTTTCACCTTCATAGCCCGCACCCCCAAGCTCCAGGGGAGGGTAATGGTGAAGCACTCCGGAGAGGTCCCGGAGGGTCTGGAGTTCCAGATAGATTCCCGCACAAGCGGCTGGACATCCGGAAAGAGGCCCTTGACGGATGAAACCTCGGTTGTCTTAACGCTCGCTGAAAAGGGCGAAAACCTCTTTGACGTCAAGGTCTTTGACCAGAGCGGGAACAGCCTCATGCTCAAGGAGAGCTCCTTTTCCATCACCCGCACGGCCGCAACCGTTGAGGCCATACCCGCCTCCTACTCCATCTGCATAGAGGTCCTAGATAAGCTGGGCGGAGAGTCGGTTCCGGCCTATCTGGTGAAAGCGGGCGATGCCCTGCCGGTGAAAAACAGCCTTAGCTTCAAGGCGGGGCTATCCCTAAGGGCCAGGCAATTTGGGGCCATCAACTTCAAGATCTGGGAAGGGGAAATCGAGAGCCCCATCACTGACAACCGTTTCGTGGGCATGCTCCAGATCCGGGGCACGGATTTCGATTACGGCATCATCCCCGTGGGAGCGGATCTCAAATGCGACTACGAGATCCTGGACAGCGGCTATATCTCGCTCTCCGTCTCCATTCCCGCCATAAGTGGCACCTTCAAGTCCGAAAAAAACTTCTACTCCCGCCAGGAGGGGCAAAAAGATTACACCAACTCCGCCCTCTCCATAGTAAGAGAGGCCAAGGAAACCTTGGAGCGCATAAATGATATGGAGGGAATCGTGGCGGATCCCAAGCTGGAACAGGCCCGCCAGAAGCTAAGGACCTCCAGCCAACTGGACCCCAAGGAAAGCGATCCGGAAAGGGCCCAGGAGGCTATGGAAGATGTACTCAAGGCCAAGAAGCTCATGGCCTTGGCCAGGAAAGAAAACCTCAAGGAAGTGCGTCAGCGCGAGCTGGACAACCACATCATGTATTTTAATCAGAAAATTCGCTTGTTAGCCACCAACGAGGATATTTCTACCTTCGAGAACATCAAGAAGGCGGCCCAGAGGGCGACTGAGCTAGCTGACAACGATTTCGAGGTCCTCTATGACACTTTGAGACAGTTTTGCTTCAATATCCTGTGGCGCTACGACTGGTACGTCTACGTTCTCTTGGAGGGCTTCGAGATGTCGCCCGAGCGCTTCAAGGACCAAAAAAAGTACCAGCAGCTCATGAGGCTCGGCCAAAGCTACAAAAGCGAAAGAGACATCCTCAAGTTGAGGCAGGTGGTCTCCAGCCTCCTCAGCATGAGCTACAGGTTTCCGGAAGAGAAAGTCATGTTCAACAAAGTGAACATCGTGAGAGGCTGATGCATTTACCGTATAATGAGATGCTTTTGCCGTATAATGAGATGCTCTTAGAGATCCTTAAAAGCCCCACTAAAGCGCCATTTCCCCCTAACTTCCCCCGATAACTCATAAGCATATTGCAACTAAGAGCTAAGAACACAAAAAAGCTAAAAACAATCTTAAAAAAAGGTAATTTATGGATCTTTTTGATAATCCCTTTTACATCCTGGGCGCGAGCTTCCAAAGCAGCCGAAAGGATATCCTGAATCTAGCCGAGGAGCGCTCTTTACTTACCGAGTCTCAAAAGGAGTGCGAGGAGGCCAGAAGCTCTCTCACCAACCCCAGGAAGAGGCTCACGGCCGAGGCCTTCTATCTCCCGGGCATGAAAGAGTCTAGGGTGCTTAATATTCTAGATACCCTCTCAACATCTCCGGAGCTAGTGGCCTCTGACCCTTTAATCCCCAGATTCAGTAAGCCCAATGTCTACATGGCGGTCCTCAAACGCCTGACAAATCCCTCACCCGAGGAGGTGGCCTGGTGGATCTTCAAAGTAGCCAAGGCCTTTGAGAACCTAGACGCGAAAGACCTCATGACGCTTCTAAACAAGAAACGCGAGCTGTCTAAGTTTCCGGAGATAAGTGAGCTTAGGTCAGTGGAGGCCACCTTGGAGGAGCTCAGAGCCTATTACCGCATGTCCACAGGTGAGGCCATGAAGAACCTGGGGCCGGAGGGATTCATCGAATCCATGAACATCCTCGCTATCAAGGCCACCAAGAACGGCCAAAGGGTGGCCCCGGTTTTGGTTTCCGATCTGGCGGCCCTCTACCAGATGGGGACGCAGCCGCCCTGGCAAAGGGAGAAGGGGAAATTAGAGGAGCTCATCAAGACCATCTACGCCAACGCCCGCGGCCTGGAGGACAACTTTGCCTTTGAGCCCCTCTTGGAGGATCTCAGAAAGTGCGTCACAAACATGTACAAAATCCTCAAACCCTTACAGCTCATAGACAAGTCCAGGGGCAATATCTCCCAAGAACTCGTGGATACTTTTTATGATATAAGGGTTATGGCCATTTCCATGCACAACGACTATGCGCGCACTGATTTATCCATTAAGATCTCCAAGATCTTAGTACCTTTGGCCGAAGATTCCCAGGACTTGATGCAAATGATCCAAGATGACCTGGAGGCCTCAGAGGAGATAGCCGAGGAAACGGATATCATGACAGGCTCCATCTCGGCGGATGATTCCACAAAAGACCTCAAAGGTAAGACCATACGCATTCTGGCCGGGGAAGACTTGGACTCGGAATTGATTCTTTCCCCAACCTTCCTCAGATGGCAAGATGAGGACGTCTTTTATGACTCGGTTCTGGGCTTCCGCTTCGGACTACCTACCAATTCCTTGTTGAACCTAAACCATGACGATGCGGATCTAAAGGATAGCCTCTTTCAAATAACACTTACGACCGAGTCCTCCGAGACGACAATCCCGGTTCTCGGCCCCATGGTTTTCCAAAAAATCATAAAGATCCTCGATCTCTATCTGGTGGACCTCTTGATGGTGAAATTACTAGAAGATCTCAAAGATGGCCGCAAGATAAACTTCCTCATGGCCGTCGTGAGCGACAAGGGCATAATGGCCAAGCACAAGAAGGTCTTCAGCAGCTCGCCGGGCTTCATCCGCTGGACGGACGCCAATATCTGGCATGAGGCTGGAGCCCTGTGCGTAGGCGTCAAGGGAATCAGGCAGCCCCTCATCATGTTCGCCTACCAGATGGAGAACAACATCAAGGTCGTGGAGAAGGCCGTTTCGCTACTCCAGGAATACGACCTGGAAAGGCTCTCGGATTTGTTGGAAGTCCTGGGTCTGGAAGGAGAGGAGGAGGTGTAGGTGGAGGGCTAAATGAAAGAGCGCAGACCCCTTCCCCAAAACCCTTTGAGGAGGGGGCAGCTTTTAATATGCCGAAAACATTTCTCAAAAAGATCTAAATATAAGAGACCTAAATAATTGAGATCTAAACGAAAATAGCCCGGGGCTTTGCCCCGGGCTTAAACATTGGGAAAATTATTTTGGATTTGATCTTTACGCTAAAACACTTAGTTGAGCTAAAACTCTTAGTTGAGCTAAAACTCTTAAAGGTTATTTAGGGACTTAGGCCTCAGCGGCCGCTTGCTCGACCTCTCTCGGGTAGACGCTCACCTTCTTCCTGTCGGCGCCGTAGCGCTCGAACTTGACCAGGCCGTCTATGAGGGAGAATATAGTGTAGTCGCGCCCCAGGCCCACGTTGTTGCCGGGGTGGATCTTGGTTCCCAGTTGCCTCACCAGGATATTTCCGGCCCGCACGAATTGGCCTCCGTAGCGCTTGACGCCCCTTCTTTTACCAATAGTGTCGCGACCGTTGCGGCTGGAGCCGCCCGCTTTTTTATGGGCCATTTTTAGACCTCCCCTTCCTTATCCGTTTCCTCGGAGTTTGACGCCTCTGGGCTCTCAGGTGAAGACTCATGCGTCTCTGGCTCTTGGTGAGCCTGGTAATCGCCTGGAGCTGGAGCCTGTGCCACAGGCTCCGGAGCCTCGCTTGTTGACTTTTCCTCATCGTGGCCCTCACGGCCAGTGGGGAGGATGTCGGTAATTAGGAGCTCTGTGAGCTTCTGGCGGTGACCTATGGTCTTCTGGAATCCGGTGCGGCGTTTTGTCTTAAAGACGCGGATCTTGGGGCCAAGGATGTTTTTCTTGGCCAGGGCCCTGACAGTGGCCGCCTCTAGTTCTGAGCTATCCAGGGTGACACCGTCGTCGCCACTCACCAATAGGACGTCCTTGAGGTAGAGCTCGTCATCCACGTTTACATCCAGACGGTTTACCTGGATGCGCTGGCCCTCGGTGACCTGGTACTGACGTCCGCCTATTTTTAATATCGCATACATTGAAAGCCTTCCTCCATGGGGAGCTATAAAGAGTGGATATTGTACAAAGGGGATCTAGGCTTGTCAACACTTTTTTAGCTCTTGGCTGGGCTTTTGGCTTAAAAGCGTGGGTTTAGGCCCTTGTTCCTTGGGGGCGGGACCCGAGCGCCCCCAAAAACTACTTAACCACAAAGTTTATGAGCTTATCCGGGACGTAGATCTTCTTGACTATGACCTTCCCTTCAATCCACTTGAGGACCGTGGGGCTTTTGAGGACCAAGGGGTCTATCTCCTCCGGGGTGAGGCCCACGGCGAGTTTTAGCTTGTCCCTTAGCTTTCCGTTTATCTGGACAACGTACTCCACCTCTCCTTTCACAAGCTTAGTCTCGTCATATTGGGGCCAGCTGGACTTGAAAACGCTCTTCTTTTCCCCCAGCTCCTCCCAGAGCTCCTCGGCTAAATGCGGCGCGAAGGGCGAGATGAGTCTGGCGACCACGCTGGATATCACCTTGAGGCGGATCTTGTGTTTGGTCAGGTGGTTGATGAGCTCCATTATCCTAGCTATGGCCGTGTTGTAGGAGAAGCGCTCTATGTCGTTGGTTACCGCCTTGATGGTGGAGTGGAGCTGGTAGAGGGTCTCAGGATCCTCAGGCAAGGCATCTGTTAGCTC
>JAITJT010000124.1 GCA_031278795.1 Deltaproteobacteria bacterium
CTTTACGAGAGGGGTTTTGCTTGCGGATGAATCTTTCCCACCTTGAGCCCAAAGGCTCAAGGTGGAAAAGGTTAATACGTGATACTTTAGCTAAACTCTTCTAAAAAGAGGCGAAAGACCGCTCTTCTCAGGCGGCCTTGTCCTCCACGAGGGTCTTCTGGAAGATGTCTAAGGCGGCCTTTACGGCCGGTGAATCCTTAAGGAAGGAGGTGGGCTCGCCGTTCTGGTCGGCGTCATAGATGACCGCGTCGTCCGGTATTATCCCGGCCAGGTTTAGGCCCTCACTCGCGATTATGTCTTTCACCTCCGGAGTGAGCTCGCCTCTCACGCGGTTGATGATTAGATATTTGTGCTGAATGCGGATCTTGAGCTCATCCACCAGCTTCCAGATGCGCAAGGCAGCCGTGAGCCCCCGCCTGGAGGCGTCCGAGATCACGAAGAAGATGTCCATGTAGCGAGCGGTGAGCCTGGAGATATGCTCCATGCCGGCCTCGTTGTCTATCACCTGGTAGGGATAATTGTTGAGGGTCTTCTCCAAGACAGCCGAGAGGATGGAGTTGGCGGCGCAGTAGCAGCCCGAGCCCTCGGGCTGGCCCATGACCACCAGGTCGAAGTCGTCTCCCTCCACTATGGCCTCCTGGGTTCTCATCTCAATTAAAGTGTCCTTGGTGATGGAGACGTTTCCGGCCGAGGACTTCATCTCCTCCCGGGCCTCTGAGAGGGTGTGCTCGTAGTTCATGCCTAAAACGTCAGCCAGATTGGCGTTGGAGTCCGCGTCCACGGCCAGTATGGGCACTTTCCCGATCTTGGCCAGGTAACGGACCGCAAGCCCAGCTAAAGTTGTTTTTCCCGTGCCGCCTTTGCCGGCCATTCCTATTATCATTGACATATAGATTGTCTCCACTAACATCATAAAGCCGCCAGGATATTTGGCGGGGTGTATTTGCTCTTCTTTGTTTTATGGGTGATGGGCGCTTAGCTATTAAGCGCCAACTAAAATTCCAAAGATCCAGGGGTTCTGGGAAAGGCTATCACGTCCCTGATGTTGGTGATACCCGTTAGTAGCATGAGGAGCCTCTCAAAGCCCAGACCGAAGCCCGAGTGGGGCACTGAACCGTAGCGCCTGGTGTCCAGGTACCACCAGTAATGCTCCCTGGTGAGATGGAGCTCCTCCATGCGACTTAGGAGCTTATCCTCTCTCTCCTCCCTCTGGGAGCCTCCTATGAGCTCGCCCACCCTAGGAACCAGAAGGTCCATGGCGCGCACCTTGCTTTCGTCCTCCGTGAGGCGCATGTAGAAGGGCTTTATGCTCTTGGGGTAGTCATAGACAAAGACCGGGCCCTGGAAGTAGGTCTCCGACAGAAAGCGCTCGTGCTCGGTCTGGATGTCCGAGCCGTAAGCTGGAGGGTACTCAAAGGCTATTTTACTCTCAACAAGAAGCTTAATTGCCTCGCTGTAGGGAATCCTGGGGTAGGCCTTTAGAGTGAGCGAGTCCAGGCGCCTGGAAAGCTCTGTGTCCACGAATCTTTCAAAAAGTTCTAGATCCGATGCGGATTTGTCCCTAATCCAGAGGGTTACGCTCTTTAAGAGCTCTTCTGCCAGGTCCATGTCATCGTCAAGGTCGAAGAAGGCCGCCTCGGGCTCCACCATCCAAAACTCGGCCGCGTGCCTGGGGGTATTGGAGCGCTCGGCCCTGAAGGTGGGTCCAAAGGTGTAGACCCTCCCCAAGGCTGTCGCCAGTAGCTCGGCCTCCAGCTGGCCGGAGACCGTAAGTGACGCCATCTTCTGGAAAAAGTCCTCGGCGTAGGGGTTGCTATTATCAGGTGGGTCACTTGAATTAGGCGAATCCACACTCTTTTTAGGCTCATCTTTGGCCAATGAGCCTTCACCTTGGCCTGAGGCGCTAGCCAGGGGTAGTGTGGTCACCCGGAAGAGCTCTCCGGCCCCTTCGGCGTCTGAACCGGTGATTATGGGGGTGTGTACGTAAAAGAAGTCCCTCTCCCTAAAAAAGCTGTGTATGGCAAAGGCCAACTCCGAGCGGAGGCGGTTTAGGGCCCCGTACTTGTTGGTTCTGGGCCTCAGGTGGGCAATCTCCCTGAGGAACTCATCCGAGTGGCGCTTCTTCTGGAGGGGGTACTCCGGGGTCACTGTCCCTAGGACCCTCACGGTTCTGGCCGCGAGCTCCCACCTCTGGCCCTTCCCCAGGCTCTCCTTGAGCGACCCAAGGCACTCCAGGGCGGCTCCGTTGACCATGTCCTTGAGGGCCTCGAAGCCCTCCGTTTGGGAGTCTAAGATCAGCTGGAGGTTTTTTATGCTGGAGCCGTCATTTAGTTCTATGAAGGAGAAGCCCTTGGAGTCCCGGCGGGTTTTCACCCAGCCCCTCACCAGGACGGAGTCGATGGGACTCTCCGCTCTTAGTAGGTGGGAGATTAATATATGCTTAGTCGCTTCACTCAAAATGCGCTCCAGGTTAACTAAAAGATCCATAGAATCCAGCAACAATCTACCCATTTTGCCGCCAAATTTCAAGTGATGGGGCCCTTTGGGCCCCATAAGCGCATCTTCTAGATCTAATTGTACGCCCCCTTTAAAGAAAAAGCGTAAGGGCCGTAATTTAGGTATCGTGAGCGGAGAGCTAAAATTTCCCTTGAAATTTAGCCACTCTCAGGGTATTTAACTAAGATGTTTTCTCTTAAAGGCCCTAAAAGAGCTACAGCTCTATAGCACTTTTTAGGAAAACATTTGAGCGCAGAAGAAATTATTTTTCCCATGTGTTTATCCCATGTCTTTTTCCCATGTCTTTTTCCCATGTGTTTTTTCATGGCGAACCACGCCTACTCACCAAGAGTTTTAATAACAATAAACTGTGATAAAAGCCTCTTTCACCAAAGCCCTACTCTTTCCGCTGTAAATCCAAATGGACACTTGCGGCGCATCTTAGATATATATAGGAATTTTCTCTTTTGATAATACCCTGGGGCCCCATAATAAACGCCATAACGGTAGCCATTGGTGCCACCATTGGCCTCTTTCTTGGAGGAATCATCCCGGAGCGCATGCGCGTCTTGGTCTTCCAGCTCTTTGGCCTCTGTCTGGTGGCGATAGCCCTTTCCATGATCGCCAAGAGCGACTCCATCATCTTGGTGATTCTCGCCTGCGCCCTGGGGGCCGTCAGCGGAGAGCTCCTGAAGCTTTCCGAGCGCCTGGACAGACTAGGCGACTATCTCAAGAAGACCGTCACCAGCAAGAACCCGCATTTCACCGAGGGCCTGGTCACGAGCTCGCTACTTGTCTGCGTGGGCGCCATGTCCATCGTGGGCTCCTTTGAGGAGGGTCTGGGTAAAGGTAGGACCACGGTCTTCACCAAGTCCATGATAGACTTCTTCGGGGTGATGATCTTGGCCTCCAGGTTCGGTTCGGGCGTGATATTCTGCGCCCTGACGGTTCTAATCTACCAAGGCACGCTCACTATCCTCGCGGCCGATATCTCCCCCTACGTGACCCAAGGGATTGAGTCCACCCTCACGGGAACTGGAGGGATTCTGGTCTTGGGCATTGCCTTCAACTTGATTGGCCTCAGGACCCCGGTGAATATCTCCAGCTCGCTTCCAGCCCTCATCTGGGCTATAATCCTTCCTCCCGTAACCGAGAGGCTGATGAAAGTCGTACACGCTCTAGTTTGAGATTTTCTTGATACTACCCGCTCTTTAGTAGCCGCGCTCTAATATCAAAGCTCAAAAGCCCCCTTCTAAATTTAAGGGTAAGAGTACTTAGGGAAACTCTTGAGTTCAAAAAGAGAAAAAGATTAATTAAAATCCAAAAACTGATATAAGAGTAGGGAAAAAAGTTTCAAAAACATTCCCCAAAACATTAGACAAAACTAAATATTAATGCTTAGAAAAAAACATTTAGATAAGTGCTAGACAATACTTAAAATACCATATCTAGCTATTATTTTAGACAAAAATAAAAATATAATTTTGATTGAAGCTTACAAAAATAGGGAAAAACGAATCATGTTTTTCCCTATTTTTTTAATGTGTTTGTGTTTTTTTAAGAAATACTCGCTATTTTTATTTTCACAAAAATAGCGCTTTCATCATTGAACGTTTACTATCTCGTAGGCGCACTCGCCTAGGTTGATCTTTTCCGAGTGCTCCATCTGCACCTTCCAGTTGGTGCTGGGATGGATGGAGGTGAAGTGCTCGGAGTCCTTCATCTCGCGCTCGTCCACTATGGTGCCGTGGAGGGCGTGGGCCTTGTTCACCGCGTCAATGGAGGCGTAGTCCACGGAGACCGGGTCGAAGCCCGCGAATATCCCTATGTCCGGGACGATGGCCGCATCGTTTTCCTGGTGGCAGTCACAGAAGGGTGAGACCTGGTTTACCACGTTTATGTGGAAGGATGGCCTGCCGTAAACCACGGCCTTGGCGTACTCGGCCATCTTCTTGCACAAGGCGTCCGGCGCGCTGGACCAGGAGTTGGAGATGGCGTGCTGGTTGCAGCTACCTAGGCCGCGTCCGCAGCCCACGCAGAGCTCATGGTCGATAAGGGCCTTCTTCTCCACAAAGCTGATGGCGCCCTGGGCGCAGTTCTTGGCGCAGACCTTACAGCCTATGCAGAGCTTTTTGCTAACCACGGGCTTGGAGTCGTTGTGCATGATCATCTTTCCGGCCCGGCTTCCGCTACCCATGCCTAGATTCTTGATGGCCCCGCCGAAACCTGTGACCTCGTGGCCCTTGAAGTGGTTTAAGGATACCACTATGTCAGCGTCCATGATGGCCCTTCCAATCTTGGCGTGGGAAAGGAGTATGCCCCCCTCTATGGGGACATCGACCTCGTCTGTGCCCTTGAGACCATCACCGATTATTATCTGGCAGCCCGCGGAGTAGGGAGTGAAACCGTTCTCATAGGCGGCGTCCAGGTGGCTTAGCGCATGGGTGCGCCTTCCCACGTAGAGCGTGCCGCAGTCGGTTAGGAAGGGGCGGCCCTTGAGGAAACTTATCTGGTCGGCCACGGTCTTGGCGAAATTGGGCCTTAGGAAGGCCAGATTCCCGGGTTCGCCGAAATGGATCTTTATGGCGACGAACTTCTTTTTGAAATCAATGGTCTGGAAACTAGCCGCCTTTAAAAGCCTCTTGAGCTTGTCCAGAAGGCTGTCGCCAAGCCGGCAGCGCATGTCGGTGAAATAAACCTTTGACATTGTCGTTCTCCCACATCTCTTTTTAGGCCTTTAAGCCTGCTGGCCTCGCCAGCCGCGCTAAAAACCCTCTATGGTGTTGATAATGATTAAAACCTTTAATCATGTTTTGACTTTTTTTAATAGATTTTCAAACTAAGAATCATTAAAACAATAGAGCTAAAACTTAAGAGTTTTTTTTAAAGCACATGTTCATAAAAAGCAGAAACATTTTAAGAAAGGAAGAGATTCTAGAAATAATCATTAAGCTAGACCTGGCTAAAAAGCTTATAAAGCGAAATTATAATTATATTTTAGATCATTTTTAAAAATTTAAACCCTAGTCGTGAAACTAAACTCATCCGATCATTTTTGGCGCCAATCTTATAATGTTTTTTCTCCAAGTTTGCAATAAGTTTTAAAAGATCTTGAAAATTTTTACGCATCTATTTAAAACTATTTTATTTTTTTCAAACAGAGGCGCTTTTTTTGCAGCTTCAACAGAGCTCCCTGGCCACATAGTCGGCGTTTAGGAACCCCTTCTCCGTGGGCAAAAGGCGTCCGAGTTTTTTTAAGAGGAAGCCCCCCTCGATGAGATTATTCACCTTCTCGCCCTCAATTACGTCAGATAGGGCCACCCCTTGTTGGAGCCTCAGACCCAGAAACAGCCTCTCCATCCTCTCCAGATCAGTTGAGAGTAGCTCCGTAAACTCTTTGTAGGACCCTCCAGCGTCTAAGGCCTCCATCCAGCCGTCCAATGAGGAGAGGTTTCCTGAGCGCACCGAGCCGTCGAAGCTGTGGGCCGCGGGTCCCAGCGCCATGACCGGGTCTCGGTTCCAGTATTTGAAGTTGTGGGAGGACTCATTACCAGGACGCGCGAAATTGGACACCTCATAGCGGTGGTATCCTTGATTTTTTAAAATTTCCCCGGCTATAAGGAAGAGATGGGCCAGATCATCCTCGTTTGGTAAGTTAGCTATTAGGCCGCTATTGAGGCTAAGGTATAGTGGGGTGCCTGGGGCCAGGGTGAGGGCGTAGAGGGAGAGGTGATCGAGGGCTAAGTCCAAGAAGGCCATAAGGTCAAATTCTAAATCTTCCAGAGTCTCTCCGGGCCAGCCAAAGATTAGATCGATACTGGTTCGAAAGCCACTCTCAAGGGCTGATTCTACGGATCTAATAGTGTCCTTAGCTGTGTGCCTGCGCCCCAGGGCGCTGAGACCCTTGGGAGAGAGACTCTGGGCCCCAATGGAGAGCCTGTTAACGCCCAGGGCCCTCCAGGCAGCTAGTTTCTCCGCGGTGATGTCCTCAGGGTTGGCCTCCAAGGTGAATTCAGCGTCACTTGCGATTTCCAGGGGGCTCAAAATATCCTTGAGCTTGAGTATCTGAGCCGGAGAAAGGACGCTGGGGCTTCCACCGCCTAAAAACACGCTGGCAAAGGGGCGCTCTCTGAAGGGAGCGTTCCTTTCACGCTCCAATCTTAGCTCCAGGGCCAGGCGCTCCAGATAAGAATCCACCTTTTCCAGCTCGGGAACCGAGTAGAAGTCACAATAGGGACACTTGCGGGTACAGAAGGGTATGTGGACATAGAGGCCAGGATTAGCTGTCATGGTCATGGTCAGAGGCTCTACTTAATCTTCACGGGAATGCCCGCCACCACCAGGTAGACGTTTTCAGCCTCTGCCGCCAGGAGTTGATGGGCGAGCCCTATGGCGTCACGGTAGTGCCTGGAGAGCGGATCCATGGGAACCATGCCGCTCCCTAGCTCGTTGGACACGATAATGACCGGGCCCTGGTAGATTTTTATGGCGCGAATGAGCTCTTTGACCTTGTCGGAGAAGAAGGTGACCGGAAGCTGGGTCTCAGGCTGCTCACCTATTAGGTTACTGAACCATAGCGTAATGCAGTCCATGAGCACCGGAGAGGAGCCTGTGAGCTCACTCAAGGTGATATCCGGGTTCAGGGGGGATTCAAGGGTACGCCAGTCAGGCCCCCTCTCCTGCTGGTGGTGAAAGATCCTGGAACACATCTCATCGTCCAGGCCCTGGGCGGTGGCCAGATAGTAGTATGGTGGCGGATATTTGGTGGTCTCGTTGAGCGCCGCCTTGGTTTTGCCGCTTTTGGCCCCGCCTATGAAAAGAGTCATGGCTCCCATCAGTTACTCCGATAAACTTCTGTCATTATTCAA
>JAITJT010000195.1 GCA_031278795.1 Deltaproteobacteria bacterium
TGTCTAGTAAATTTTTAATCTGGAATTTACAATCTAAAATTAATTGTTAAGCGCGGGGCATAATACGCCTCTCATAAGTTTATGGACTCCATTTCGAAACCAAGGAGTCATGGCTTCCATTTTTTTCTCCAGTTTAAGTTCCTAAAATACCCTCACATCAATCTATATGTATAATTATAATATGCATATATATGGTATTATTAGCTAAATCCAAGCTAGTTTTAGCTATTTTTTAGTTTTAACCAAAATGCGCTCTCTGGCTTAATCTTACTGAAGTCCCCCGGGACTTGAGCCTTTCCGGACTTGTCCGCGCGTATGGCGCTCTTCCAAAAAGAGGAAGAACTAACGGTTAATTTAGCAAGTGAGGCAAGTAAAGCTACATGAGAGCTTACTTGTTACGCGGCAATTCGAGTATGACTTAAAGATAACAGGCGCAAAAGTTCCCAAAAGTCGGACGAGGGCTAAATTCCTTCCAAAAAACATGTCTTTTCTAGTAAGATAGGGGCTGTAGTTGAAAAAATCCGCTCTAAAATCTTCTAAAAATGTTGGGAGGTCTCCCTGAGGCGCTATGAAAATACTACTCATTGGATCCGGCGGCCGTGAACATGCCCTGGCCTGGCAACTGACCAAAAACCCCGAGGTGGAGCTCTGGAGCTCCCCGGGGAGTCCGGCCCTGGAAAGGCTCGGAAAGGTGGAATCCGTGGCGGCCGACGATCTGGAAGGCCTCAAGGCGCTCGCGGAGAGGATTAAGCCCGATCTGGTAGTCATTGGTCCGGAGCTACCCTTGGTATTGGGACTCGCGGACATTCTGAGGGACATGGGCATTCCGGTCTTCGGCCCCTCCAAGGAGGCGGCCAAGATTGAGGGCTCCAAGATATTCTCCAAGGACTTCATGATCCGCCACAACCTCCCCACCGCCAACTACGCCGTCTTCTATGACGATAGTGATGCCAAGCGCTATCTAGAGAACACTTCCTTTCCGGTGGTTTTAAAGGCCGACGGTCTGGCCGCCGGTAAAGGCGTGGTGGTGGCCGGAAACCAGAGCGCCGCCATTAACGCCCTCAACTCCCTCTCATCCACGGTTTCTGGTAAGAGCGTAATCATCGAGGAGTACCTGGCCGGAGAGGAGCTCTCCTTTTTTGGGATTACGGACGGAAAGACGGTACTAAGCCTTCCCAGCGCCCAGGACCACAAGACCATCCATGACGGTGACCGGGGCCCCAACACCGGAGGCATGGGGGCCTACGCCCCGGCTCCCATATGCTCACCGCAGTTGAAGAAGGTAATCGAGGAGACCATCATGCTTCCGGCCGTGGAGGGTCTCTCCGTGGAGGGCACCCCCTTCGTGGGGCTCCTCTACGCCGGCCTTATGCTCACCCTTAACGGGCCCAAACTTCTGGAGTTCAACGCCCGCTTTGGAGACCCGGAGACCCAGGCCCTCATGCCGCTTTTGAAAAGCGACCTGGCCGAGGTCTTCCTGGCCGCGGCCACCGGGAAGCTCCATGAGAAGACCCTGGAGTGGAGCGATAAGTCCTCGGTGTGCGTTGTCATGAGCGCCCAGGGCTACCCCGGGCCCTACAGGCAGAATGATGTCATAAGTGGCCTGGACAAGGCCAACGCCATGGAGGATGTGGTGGTCTTTGAGGCCGGGGTGGGCGTGAAAGACGGAGAGCCTGTCACCAGGGGAGGAAGGGTCCTAGGCGTCACCGCCACGGGTGACACCTTGAAAGACGCTGTTCAAAGGGCCTATGAGGCCACATCCCAAATATCCTTCAAAGGCGCCCACTACCGCAGGGATATTGGAGAAAAGGCCTTAAAGAAAACACAGGGCTGTCCCCTTTGATGAAAGCTAAATCTCCAGTTACCTCTTAAAAGCCAACGCCAAGATAAGGGAACGCCTTAAGTTCCGCAGGGAAAGATCCGCCAATCTTCCATTTTTTACCCATAGAAGGCCGTAGTTCCCTACAAAAAACCTTACATAAAAACTACAAATCATATTTTTTACAAAAAAATTAGAACCGTTCCAGTTCAAACGCGTAAAGTCGCGAAAATGATCATGTAGTGACAAAAACTTTTGTTGAACTACGGGAGAATAAAAACCTCGCGCTCCAAAACTTCTATGCCTAAACTGATACAAATTGTGTTAGAATAAAAAAATAAATTTGTGACTTTACAAGGATAAAAGCTATATCTTAGAGATACTTAAGTCAAAATGTTTTACCGAAGGGAAGTTTAAAAAGTCCCCAAGGGCCCTAAATAACGCTCATCTTTTCCTTGACTAAAGATTGCCAAACAAAAACCTGATATCCTATATTATCTTGACTCCTTTTGAGGTGTTTGTAATGATAGACATGTTTAGTGCGTTCTTTATGCTTTCCCATTATATGGACGATGTCAGGGCGGTTGACTTGCAGAAATATAACACGGAAATAGCTTTGAATCTTATCAGTCAAGGTATACTTAAGCAATCAGAGATCATCGAGGTCATAGGAATTTCCGAAAATGATTTCGAGGAGATCCTACTTCTTTATAGACAGGGTCAAGAAGAAAGCTCTGAAAGCGCCAAGTTGGAGGGTTCCAAAGAAAAAGCCAAGGAAATAGCTTTGCAACTCCACAAGGATAGGAGGTATACCCCCTCAGAGATACTTGAGCTCACAGGACTTAGCCAGGATGAGTTTAAAGGAGATTTTCAAACTGAGTGAAATGGATTCGAATGAAGACCCAATTTATAATTTTTACAAAAAGCGAGGCGAAGATAAGGGCAAGTTGGCGGTAGACAAGAAATTTATTTTGATGCTCCTCAAGAATAAGAAGCATACTCCCTCAGAGATCTTTCAGCTCTTAAAACTTCCTGAGGATGAATTTGAGGCCATCATTTATCCTTATAGGAGAGGCCAAAAGGATAGCTCTAAAAGCGCCAAGTTGGAAGGTTCCAAAGAAAAAGGCTTGGAAATAGCTTTGAAACTCCACACGGATCAGAGGTATAACCCCTCAGAGATACTTGAGCTCACAGGACTATCCGAGGAAGAGTGTGATAAGCTCGCGAGTAGCGCTCAATAGCTCACGCAACGCTCCCGTCTTCGCTAAGGAATTCTTCAAAAGACGCGTTGGTTTGGCCAATAAGTTTTTCCATAATCCAGTACACAATTTAAAACACAAAAAGTTGAGATACACGTATCAACAAACGATAGTGATCATCTAAGGCGGCATATTACCTCAACAAGAGTGGTTGGAGGTGCTCGGAATGGGAGAATTAAAGTCAATAGGCGAATCCATATTTCACTATGGATTTATAGAAGGCGAGGTGAAAGGCAAGAAGGAATTGATTTTGCAACTCCTCAAGGAGGGGTTATGTAGCCCCTCAGATCTCTTCCGACTCTCAGGACTCACCAAGGAAGAGTTTGAGGCGCTCGTTAACGAAACAAAATAATGGCT
>JAITJT010000201.1 GCA_031278795.1 Deltaproteobacteria bacterium
GCATGAGTATTATAACATTTAGCTACAAAAAAAGGCAACGCGGGAAGAAAGCTCCATTTTGAGCTTGCGGCTCTTGCTTTTTAAAAGAGAGGCATCTAAAAAAAGCGAGTAAAGCGGCACTTTCCACTAAATCCTTGGAAAGTTAGGAATTGGCAAGGAAATGCTAAGAAAAATGCTAGAAAACCTTTGGGAAAACAAGGCTTTGTAATAGCTAAGCAGGAAATATTGGAACTAAAGTAAGATAAATTCTAATATTGATACTTAATGATAGCATATTGAGAAATTAAAACTAATTATATATATTATAAAGAACATTGACTTTCGCGCCTAAAAAAAATTACCCGCCCATCATTGAACAATGCTCTAATTGTTTCATCTTCACTGTTTCGTCCTTACTGTTTCTGCCTCAGTGTTTATGTCTCACTGTTTCTGCCTTACTGTTCCGCACTTCTGTTCCACCATTCCGGATCCTCCCAGGCATTAGTCTTTAAAAACGAAAAACTGTGTTAAGTGCTTTTCCTTAGGCATAAAAATAAATTTATCAAATCCTCTAGAGAGGGTAAAAAACGCTTAGATTGAATTCATAAAAACGACATAGAGGCTAGAAAGGAAGAGGCTGGTTGCTTAGCTTAATGATTAGCTTGAAGGTTATTTTTATGGATGGATGGATGGATGGATGGATGGATTTATAGTTCAAAGGACGTTCATAAGCCGCTAATCTCCACAGCCATAGTGAGCTAGATGAAAATTAAATATCATTATCTACGCCTAAACACGATGAAATGCAAACAGCTTATGGCACATAGTTTTAAGTATCACGAGAATAGCTATAACATAAAGGGTTTTTGAATAATATTGTCAAAGGCCGGATAAATCATGAAGCGCGAGCAAATATTCTACACAGGAAAATAAATATAGACTTTAAGGAAAATACGAACGCAAATAAAATGGAAATATCCGTGATTTTAAATATAGACAAGAAATTAAATTTACATGGAGGCTTTTTTAACATTTGCTGATAAAAACAATGAGAGATTACGCCGCGAGCAAGGCTTAAAAAAATATTCTCATCTTTTTGGAAAAATGGTGTTATAATGGCCTACTTTTTGGAAACATCCCTCAAAAGCGGAGGATAAAATGCGCGAATTGGAACTCGTAATCATAGGCGGCGGACCGGCGGGGCTTACCGCCGGCATATATGGCTCCAGGGCCGGTCTTTCAACCCTGATCCTCGAAAAGGCCATAACCGGGGGGCAGATGCGCCTCACGGGTGAAATAGAGAATTTTCCGGGCTTTTTGCAAATAAGCGGAGCTGACTTTGCCACCAAGCTCCATGAGCAGGCCTCCAAAGACGGCGCCGAGATTAAAGTGGCCGAGGTCAAGGGAATTGAGGTCTCTGACGGGAAGAAGATCGTGAAAACCAAAGACGAATCTTTCCTTGCGAAAACCATCATCATAGCCACAGGAACCTCCAATAAAAACCTGCCCATCCCGGGGGCAGAAGAGTTCGTGGGCCGCGGGGTGAGTTTCTGCGCCCTCTGTGATGCCGGTTTTATCCGCGATGAGGAGGTGGCGGTCGTGGGAGGCGGGAACTCGGCTTTGGAAGAGGCCGACTACCTGGCCCGTTTCGCCAAGAAGGTATACGTAATCCACAGACGCAACGAGTTTAGGGCCGTGAAGGCCGTGGAGGAAAAGGCCAAGAGCAACCCAAAAATAGAATTCCTCCTCTCCAGCGAGGCGACACATATAGAAGGATCTGACATAGTGGAGAAGATCTTGGTCAAGGACAACAAATCGGGAGATGTTAAAACCCTCAAAGTTGGTGGGGTCTTCATGTTCGTCGGAAAAATCCCCCTAACCGAGTTCATACCCAAGGAAATAAAAACCATAGAAGGGGGCTGGATAGTCACAGACGATAAGCTTCAGACCTCGATCCCGGGAATTTTCGCGGCAGGTGACGTGAGGGACACGGAGCTGAGGCAGGTGATTACAGCTGCCGCGGACGGGGCCAGGGCCGCCATGAACGCTTACCACTATCTTCTGGAGCACTAAGCCTAAAAAACTAGAGCTAGTAAGCTCTTTCAATACAAGAAACAATTGTAAGCAAATGGTGCTTGGTACTTAGCTAACATTTTTTGCCTTGAGCATGTCTTCTATGCGGTTGAGTTGCTCCCTAAGTGCGCCTAGCTCGTTAGAGAAGGGGAGCAGGTGATCCGGCGCGTCTTTGCGCCCCAACATCCTCTCGTCACTGAAAGGCAAAGTTTCAATGATTTCATCGGCGTCCGGGGATTTTGCTGATATCTCATCCCTTTCTTCCGCGTCCAACTCATTTTTTTTGTTCACCACCTGCACGCTGTTGACGATTACGCCAATAAAGACGTTTAAGACAATGAAAGAACTCACCATAATAAAGGGAATGAAGAGCAGATAT
Organism: Deltaproteobacteria bacterium; assembly: GCA_031278795.1. Next base: position 2,432 of record JAITJT010000201.1, read on the forward strand.
GCCCAGGGGAACTCTTTCATGATTGGTCTCGCAATGCCCGATGACCAGCTGTCCATGGTGAGCAACTGAAAATTCGTGTACATGGAAGTACCTATGCTCCCGAAATATTCCGGGAAAAAAGTTCCAAAAAGAGTAGTCGCGAGCACCGCGAAGATATAAAACACAATGAACAAGAGAACCGAGAGCCAGCCTATGCTGGGGAGGGCATGGATTATGGACTCGGCGATAATGCGGACCTTGGGAAGCTTGGTGATGAGGCGCATGGCCCTTAGGATCCTCAAGGCCCTCAAGACCGAGAAGTAACTCGCTCCCGGAAGAAGTGATATTCCCACTATAAAGAAATCGAAGATATTCCAAGTAGCCAGGAAAAACCTCATCTTCTCGCAAATCATCTTCATGGCAAGTTCTACGCAAAAGATAAAGAGACAAATGTGGTCAATCAGCTTGAGTAGTTTGCCAAATTCCGCGTTAATGGGCTTTGAGGTCTCAAGTCCCAAGACAGCGGCGTTCACAAGTATGGCGATAAGCACGAAAGCGGAAAAAAAGGGCGAGTAGACAACTTTGCAAAATCGCACTAATTTGCTATCTTGTTTGGTAGCCTCACTTAAGCTAATCTGCGCTTTCCCCGGATTTTCGCTTGACACGGGCTCTAGAATTTTTCCCATCTTCAGATCCCCTTAAAACGCTTGATAATTTTTGTGTGTTATTTTTTTTTGCCAATTATTTATCGCACAATAATATACCTATGTCAGAAAACAGCTAACCATTATGATGCATGGAAAAGAAATACACATAAAGGGCTAAGAAAGCCTTTAAGGCTAGCCTCACAAAAGCCTTGAGACGACAAAGCTACGCCCAAAGGGATGTTTACTAGCTAAACAAGAACTAAGCACGACATTTAGCGGGTATTTCCCAAGAAAAACTCTTAGAAATATTACACTCCCAATCACAGACAGAATTTTTTTCCATGCATGATGCTATAGTTCGCGCTTCAAGAAAAGATTTCGCGAAAACTTTTTTTTTGCTTTATTGTAAGCCTCTTGGGACTAAACGAAACTTTCTGGGCAGGTAAATCACGTCTCTTGAAGATATGCTTTATTTTAGTCCTTATATGTAAGAGTTTGCAAGGGAAAATTCGCGAAATAAAGAAGGCTTCAAAACAAAAAAACCCCGAAAAACCAGAGTTTTCGGGATGAGAGGAAAAACACGCAAGAGTTATGAAAACTATAACAAGCTTGTTTGGCGCGGTAGGAAGGAGTCGAACCTTCAACCTTCTGATTCGTAGTCAGGCACTCTATCCATTGAGCTACTACCGCGTGCGAAAAAAAGCGCTCCATTCGAGGGTGTATCCGTATCTTAGGAGACGCGTAGAGAAAAAAAGAAGAGCTTTCGCCCTTTGAAACTGAGACCACTTTTAAGGCTCTGCGCCATAAAAGTGTCATTTAGTATATAACAAATAGCGCGCTATAGTCAAGGGAATTTTTTTTGACCAACACTAGCAAAGGGCTTAAATCAAAAAGTTTGCCATATTTTTGCCTTAGCTTATATTATACATCTTTATTATATTTATAAGTTATATAGCATTAATTTTACATAATTTTATTCAATATTGTCCAGCTAACAACATTCCATATTCTAGAATATAAAAAGAGTTTCCCCTCTTTAGCCTCATATTTCCCTGTTCTTAGCGAGAAAAAAAACAAGCCCCCCTTGTGGAAAGAGTGCTTCTTTCCAAAGAGGGGCTTGAGTTGGGAGTGAGATGGCGTCGCTACTAGTTCAGCGCGTCGTAACCCACCTGCTGGGTCCTTATGCGCATAGCCGAGCGCAAGTCGTAGCTGAAAATCTTGCCGTCACCGATCTTGCCCGTGAAGGCCGCTTCCTGGATGGTGCGGATCACCTTCGCTTCCCACTCTTCCGAGGAAACCACTATCTCAAACTTCACCTTCGGCAACAGGCTAACGTCCACCTGGGATCCACGGACCATCTCGGTGAAACCCTTCTGGGTTCCACAGCCCATGACCTGGAAAACCGTCATTCCATTGACCTCGATGGCGTTCAAGGCGCTTTTGACATCCTCGAGCTTCTCCTCGCGGACGATTGCTTCAATTTTTATCATAAATTGTCTATGCCTCCGTTGTTAGTCCAAACCGTTAAAGGAAGGATAAGCGTTTTCCTGATGCTGGGAAACATCAAGCCCGATGAGCTCCTCACGCTTGCCCACACGCAGGGGCGTGAATATCTTCACGATTCCCACGCAGATGAGCGTGCCGATGACCGCGACCGCTATGGTGATGACGATGGACGCCAGCTGGGCGCCGAACTGCCGGAAACTGCCGTAGATGAGTCCATCCGTGCAGACCTCGTTGATGGCCGGGGTGGCGAAGACTCCAGTCATGATCCCTCCCCACATGCCGCCTATGCCGTGGCAGCCGAAGGCGTCTAAGGCGTCATCTATCTTGAGCTTCTTCTTGATAACGTAGATACCACCGTAGCAGATGGGACCGGCTGTTATGCCAATGATAAAAGAGGCGTAGATGGGCACGAAACCAGCGGCCGGGGTGATGGCCACGAGGCCCGCGACGATACCCGTGCACGCGCTCACCAAAGAGGGCTTCCTTCCCCTCAAGACGTCCACCAGGAGCCAGGTGAGAAGGCCACCGGCCGTGGCGAAAGAGGTGGTGAGGAAGGCGTGGGCGGCCAGGCCGTTGGCGGCCACGGCCGAGCCGGCGTTGAAGCCGTACCAGCCGAACCACAAAAGGGCCGCGCCCAGGGCCACGAAGGGCAGGTTGTGGAGCCTGTAGGACGTGGTTTCATAACCGAAACGCTTGCCAACGGCCAGGCACAACACGAGTCCCGTGACACCGGAACTAATGTGAACCACGTTTCCGCCTGCGAAGTCAACGGCGCCGAGTCCAGAGCCCAAGAGACCGCCAGTCGCCCAGACCATGTGGGCCAGGGGATAGTAGACAATGATGGACCAGACGGCGATGAAGAGGAAGAGAGCCGAGAACTTCATGCGCCCGGAGACCGCTCCGGTGATGATGGCCGGGGTGATGAGGGCGAACATCATCTGGAAGGCTATGAAGGCGTAGGAAGGAATCGTACCCGAGTACGGTGAGGGATCTTCTAGCTTTATCCCCTTGAGGAAGAGGTTGTCGAAGCCTCCAATGATTCCTAGATGGTTACCCGTGAATGACAGGGAGTAACCAAAAACGCCCCACATGAACATGCAGAGTCCCAAGATGAAGACGCAGGCCATGATGTTGTTGACGCAGTTTTTCCGGCGGCCTAGACCTCCGTAAAAAAACCCCAGTCCGGGTGTCATAATGAATACCAGCGCCGCGCATATGAGAACGAACGCTGTATCACCTGGATTGATTTCAGACATAAAAAAGCCTCCAAAAAATTAAGGGTTAAGGTTGTGTGTTGAAAAGAATTCTTTTGCGCATAAAAATCATAGAACTTATCGACACTATCTGTGTTTAGCTTTGTTTTGGCTAAACGCCGTTATTTTTTTTCTTTAAATCTTTCTCCCTTTTGGCCTAACGCCGGTTTTTTTAATTTAAGTCTTTCTCCCTTTTGCCACTTCTTCGTTTTTTTAAATTTTTACCCTTTTCGTTTTTATCAAGAAGAAAACTCCTTGCTTCCATAAGCCCGGCCTTCACTATGAAGTCCGCCACCTCTTTGGCTCCCGTTCCGCTCTTGAGGTTAGTGAAGACAAAGGGTTTCTCTCCTCGCATGGACTTAGAATCCCTGGAGAAGACCTCTAGTGAGGCCCCCACGGCCTGGGCCAGGTCTACCTTGTTTATGACCAAAAGATCCGATTTCGAGATGGCCGGGCCCCCCTTCCTGGGTATCTTGTCTCCGGCGGCGACGTCTATCACGTAGATAAATAAATCCGCCAGTTCCGGGGAAAACGTGGCCGAGAGGTTGTCTCCCCCGCTTTCAATGAAAATAAGCTCCAAATCCTTAAACTGTTGCTCCAACCTCTC